>VBPK01000089.1 GCA_005877225.1 Nitrososphaerota archaeon | reverse complement strand
GGAGTGGTTTGCTGATGTATTAGGTCTAGAGTCGCCGGAGCTAAAAGCCTTAATCAAAATCGCAAGGAAAGAAGGGGCCCTCTGGGCGAGTCAGAACATGGTCGGCTACTCGATTCACTGCGTCGTCAAGGAGGGGCACGTGACGAAGATTGTGAATGGCCTGTCACAGAGTAATCTTCACCCAGACGTTAGGACGTTCGATTTCGGAAGGGAGAAGTCCAGAGTTCTGGACTAAACAGTGACCAGTTCCTTCTGATACTTGTTGAGCGACCGGGATTGGCGGCTGACGAGAAGTGTGTCTTCTATCCTTATTCCGTACTTCCCGGGGAAGTAGACCCCTGGTTCACAAGTAATCACGTCGCCGTTGACGAGCCGCGTCTTGCTCTTTCTCCCAATGGAGGGAGCCTCGTGGACCTCAATTCCGACTCCGTGCCCAGTCCCATGGACGAAATACTTCTCGAGGGAGTGCCTCTTCAGTCGCGAGACGACGCCTTCGTGGATTTCTGACTCTTCCAACTGCGAACGTCCTGGTGGCGTCGGAGCAGTACCCTTTGTACCTGAAGGTGAGGTCGGAGATGACGAGGTCTCCATCCCTAATCTTCCTGTCTGTCAGTTCCGAGTGAGGGAACGCCCCGTTCTCACCCGAAGCCAAGATCGTTGGACTCAGGGAGCCGCCGAAACCGGAGGTTGTCGCGCCCGCGATGAGGGCAGTCTTCACAACCTCCGCAGCAACCTCCCTCTCAGTCCTCCCTCGTTTAAGCTCCCCCTCGAGCATCGTGAAGATCTCGTCGAGGATCTCGGAGGCTCTCTCGATCCTTCGTACTTCCTCAGAATCTTTGACCCTCCTGGCCGCGAGGAAGAGTTCTTCGTTCTTCACGAAACGCTTCGAGTCTCGCACCCGACTGTCGTCGTCGATGTAGCAAGGGCCTCCCTTCCCGAGGTTCTTCTCGACCGTCTCTCGCGTGGCTCGGCTACCAGCGGCGGGAATCACTTCGACCTCGACCCCCGTCAGATTCGCCCTCTCCTCCTCCATGGGTGACGTGACTATCAGGGTCTTCTCCGGCCTTACGACCCCGACCCCCGAGCCAAAGAAATCCGAAACATAGAAGAGGTTTTCAGGCGTCGCGACAACGACATTCTTTCCTTCAGCCATCGAAAGTAGCTTGCGGCGCCTGGCCGAATAACTGCTCAATGTTTTGTCGAGTTTGACCCCAGTGCTTATATGCGTTCGAAGCAAAGTGGATTGAAGTCGGAGAATACCTGGTCAATGACGTTTATCCGCCGATTGGAAATGAGGGGTTTCAAGTCGTCCGGCTCAAGGCCCGTCGCGGTCAACATGGAGCCCGGCTTCACGGTCATCACGGGCCCCAATGGAAGCGGCAAGTCCAATATTGCTGACGCGATACTCTTCGCGATAGGCGAGAACTCCCCGAAGCAGCTGAGAGCGGCCAACGGGAAGCTCTCTGGGGTCATCTACGACCCAAAGAAGGAGGACGGGGAAACAGGAACGACGGCCGCGGAGCGCCCCAACAGCTGCAGGGTAACGCTCCAGCTAGTCAACATCGATAGGGCAATCCCGGTCGACAACGACCTCGTAACCATCACGCGTGAACTGAAGGAGACGGGAGAGAACGTCTATTTCCTCAATGGGAAGAAGACGACGAGAACGGCGCTGGGAGAGATTCTCGACCTCGCCGGCCTCTCCCCGGGAGGGTTGAACATCGTCCCGCAGGGGGCAGCCACGAAGGTCGCGGACCTGACCCCCGAGGAGAAGAGGCGAATAATCGAGGACGTGGTCGGGATCGCCAAGTTCGACGAGAAGAAGTCGGAGGCACAGAGGCAGCTCAGTCAGGCTGACCAGAGGTTGGAGGTAGCTCTCGCGAGGATAGGCGAAATGAAGAGCACCCTCGGCTCGCTCGACCTCCAGAGGAACGACCTGATTCGCAACAATCTCCTCGAGAACCAGATCAACTGGCTAAGAGCCGTCGAGACATCCGGAAAGATCATGGAGCAGAAGGGGAAGGTCGCCTCACTAAAGAGTCAGGAAGGCGAGATGGGAGTTAGAGTTCAGGAACTCAGCGACAGAAGGCAGGAGTTCGAGAACAGGATGTCTCAGGTGGAAGACGAGCGGACCAGGTTCATCGTTGACGTCGTGCAGGGTGGAGGGGCCAGTCACGTCGACCTTCAGTTCCAGCTCGCCCAGGTCGACAACGAGCTGCAGACTCTTCAGGGAGACCTTCAGGACGCGGAGGCCAACCTACAGAGCCTAGGGGACGAGACGATCCCGTCCCTGAAGCAGATCGTCGGCACGAAAGAGAAGGAGGTGAGCGCGAGCAGCTCAACTGTGAATCGCCTCGCCGCCGATCTGACAAAGCTTGACGAGAGGAGAAAAGACTTGGTCTTCTGGCTGGAGGAGATCGCCGGGGCCGAGGCGGTCCTGAGGCAGACGATCGACGGGGGGGCGAAGCAGAAGGGCAGAGTAGAGCTGAAGATATCCGAGATCAGTCAGAAGCTGAACGTGACGGAGCTCGCGATAAACGCCGCGAACGCTAACCTCTCCGCGGAGAAGAAGAGGCTCGAGGAGCTGAGGTTGAGGGTCAACGGGTACTCGGAGGTTCTGAGCAGGCTTGAAGCGAACACAAAGCAGCTCTTCGAGCTCTTTGAGGGGTCGACACAGGAGCTGAACCATGTAGACCAGGACCTATCCGCCTATGAGGAGAAGCGCGCGCTTCTCCTCGGGTCGATTGAGCAGGCCTCAAGGACCCTCGATAAGGCGAGCAGAGAGGTCTCAAAGGAGGAGGCCTTCAGGGAGGTCTCCGAGAGCGTCGCGGGCGAGAGGACGGAGCAGTCGAAGCTTCAAGAGTTCTGTGAGGGTGGCGGAGTGGCGGGGTACCTCGGCAGGCTCAACCAGCTGGTTCAATCCCCGCAGTCATACTCGAAGGCCTCCTCCGCCGTCCTGGGAAGGTGGATGACATCCTTCGTGGTCAAAGACCTTCGCTCGATGACGGCCGTGATCAAGGCTGCGAGGGCCCTGAAGGCAAGGGCCTTCGGCGTAATCCCTCTGAGCGAAGTAGAGGGCAGCGCGGCCGTGGAGGCGGGGAGGTCGGCGGGCGTCGTCGGGCCCCTCTCTGAACTCCTCAAGTACGACGAGAAGTACGCGGGCCTAGTCAACTTCCTCGCTGGGGACGTCGTGGTTGTCGAGAATGAGGCCGTAGGCTACCTCGTCTCCTCGGAAGGTGTGAAAGCGGTCACCCTCAGCGGGGAGGTCTTCGAGCCGGGGGGGAAGGCGTTCTCTCACGGCTTTCAAGATATCGTTCTCGGCATACTTCAGGGTCTCGAAGACATAGAGGGAGTCAGCGAGATTGAGGAAGCGGCTCTCTCCCTCAAGAAGGCAATCCAGAAACGAAAGGGAGAGCTGGAAGCGATCGAGTCGGACTCGCGCAGCTTGATGAAGGAACGTATCAAGAAGATAGCCACGGTCGCTTCGCTGAAGGCAGAAGCCGACACGATCACCAGGATTTCCGGCAGGTACAAGTCGATCTTCAAGTCGATGACCCAAGACTACGACCGAGAGGTCAGGACGGTCGAGAGACTCTCCGCAAAACTCGCGACCAATGTTGGGAGGAGGGAGGGCCTCCAGAAGGCCCTCCCCTCCCTGCACGCCCTTATTCAGAACATCGAGGCGTTGCATCTCCAGGAACATCTCCAGGAACTCGAGACCTCCCGCAAGTCGCTTGACGACGAGGCGAACTATCTTAGGAGCAGGATCGCGGAGCTCAACCTGAGCTACACGCGGGAGAGGGCGAACCTTGAGAACGTCCTCCAGAGAAACCTCGAGGAGAATCAGCTCGACCTCGATTCGGCTCTCGATGACTACAATCAGGCAAAGGAGTTTGCGCGCGATGCCCCAAAGAGGATCAGGGAGCTCGCGGAGACGAAGGAGGCGCTCGCCGGGCAGATTGAGAAACTCAAGCAGTCGGCGAGGCAGAGCCAGCCCGTCCTCGATGAGTTTGAAAACAAGATCAGGCGCTTGAAGGAGGAACGTGACGCGGTCGGCAGGTCAATCTCAAACGCCGAGAAGGAGCTCTTTTCACTCCGGGCGACGATCGCCTCCGCGGAGGAGAAGATAGAGGAGGCGCTCGGTAGCCTCCGCATCCTCGGCTACAACGGCCTCCTTGAGGCGTTCGACGCGAGCGAATCCCTCCTCTCCGAGCTCGAGAAGGAATACGAGACTGTCGTCTCCTCATTGAACAGGGGGGCCGAGAAGCAATACGGAGAGATGTACCAGAACTATAAGAGTCTCTCCGTGAGGCACAACGAACTGGAGAAAGAGAGGAACTCGATCGTCGGCTTCATCAAGAGCGTAGAGGCGGAAAAGAAGACGGTCTTCATGGCCGCCTTCGCCAAGATCAGGGAAGAGTTCGGCTTCATCTTCAAGAGACTCACCGACGGAGAGGCTTGGCTCGAGCTCGAGGATGAAGAAGAGGTCTTCTCGGGTGGGATTCTCTTAATGGCCAGGTTCGGGCTCAAACCAGCGTGGGAATCGCTCTCTCTGAGCGGCGGCGAGAAGGCCGTCTCAGGTGTGGCCCTCATCATCGCGATGCAGAGCGTCCAACCTCATCCGTTCTACCTCTTCGACGAGATCGATTCTCACCTGGACGCCATCAACTCGGCAAATCTGGCGCAGTTCCTCAAGGAGCGCTCAAGGGCCGCCCAGATCGTCACGATTACCCTGCGAGATGTATTCATCGCGAGGAGCGATATGACGTACGGTGTCTACTCAGCGGGAGGCATCTCCAGGTATGTCCACTACAAGCCCGCAGCGGCGGAGGTGTCGGTCAAGCGTGGCTGAGTCGCAGCGATCCTCCCTCTCCCGACCGCCACTCAACGTGCTCATCGACCCGAGCATAGCGGCGAGACGCTCCCCGTGGGAGATTAACCTCTCCCAGTTGCTGGAGCTCTTCCTCCAGGCAATAACGAGGAAGGACCTCATCGACCTCAGGGCAGCCGGAGCGGCCGCCCTCTCATCTGCGACGATCTACAGGCTGAAGGTCGAGACTCTCTTCCTCTTCGAGAGGCTGAGGGCGGAGAGGAGAGCGGTCAACGCCAGCGAACCCCCGCAGATGGTCGTCATGCCCTTTAGGTATGAGGTCTACTCAACCGACATCGAGGAGCTTTTCGAGGCTTCGCGGAGTTCAGAGTGATCCTGCTCCAGCGGCTGCGTCCCACCGGAAAGGCCCTTCTCTCTGAATTGCTCAGCGGTCTGAAACCCGTCGACGCGGCCCGAGTCTTCCTTCTCGTCCTCTTCTCTGCGCACAGCGGCGAGCTCGTGATCAACCAGGACGAGAACGCGGAGGATGCACTGATCGTCTCGGTGGGACAGCTTTCTTGAGCGAGAGCGAGGGCAGGCTCGTCGCAAGGATTGAGGCCGCTCTCTACGCGGCGGGGCGACCGCTCGACGCAGAGCAACTAGCGAGGGCTGGAGGAGTCACCTCGCAGAGGAAGGCTACCCTGGTCGCGCGTGCCATAGCAAGGGCGGTCAATGACAATCTGAGCGCGGTCGAAGTCGTGGAATACCCCGGCCCACGATTCGCGATGCAGCTGAAGACCGAGTACACCCAGCTCGCCAGGAGGTTCGCGACGAAGCCTCTCCTCTCCAAGGCCGCCCTGCGTACCCTCTCCTACATCGCCTACTTTCAGCCCATCGCGAGCGGCGAGTTGGCGCTCAGGAGGACCTCGAACATCTACGCCCACCTGAGGGAGCTCGAGGACGTGGGCTTTGTGAGGGGGGAGCGGGGAGGGAGGTCGAAGGTCTACAGAACGACTTCTCGCTTCTCGGAGTACTTCGGACTCAGTCCAGAGGCATCGCTCCTCAAGAAGCAGCTGGAAGGAAAGAACCTCAACGCGAGATTGAGCGGAGGAGGAAATCCTTAACACTCAGTTTGAATGACGCTCTCATATCGGTGGGATGCGACGACGAGGGCTCTCGAGAATCTTAGAAAACGAAAGGCGACGGGGGGGAGGACGCAAAAGGCCCGTGGAAGGCGAGCCTATGAGAGGGATTCATATCCTCTTGAACCGGTCGTCGGCCCACTCGTGAAGCGATCGTCTAGGACGAGAGGGGGCGGGGTTTCGGTCGGATTGAGTTCAGTAGATTCTGCTAACGTCGCCGACCCGGCTGCCGGGAAGGTCGTCCGGACGAGGATCATTAGAGTGAAATCCAGCCCCGCAAACAGGGATTACGGGAGGCGAGGTGTCATCACGAAGGGAGCGACGATCGAGACTGAACTCGGTGAGGCGAAGGTCGTGTCCCGCCCGAGCGACGACGGCGCGGTGAACGCGGTCCTCGTCAAGCAGCGTTGAAGGCATACGAACGCTTCGTGATCTGGCTCGAGTACTTCAACTCAGAGCTCAAGCGAAGGCAGGGAAGAAGAGTGCCTCTAAACGCGGCGATAAGGTCGCCAACGCTCAAGGAGCTGGACGAGGCATGCAGAAGACTCACCCTCGACCCCAAGCCACAGGCAGCGACCTTCCCAAGGTCGTCTAGAATGGCCTCGGGCTACGTGTCGGTGAAGAAGGAGGGGCCGAAGCAGAAGCTTCTCGTCAGGATAGCGAGGCAGCTCTCCATCGTTCGCGGCGCGGAGCAGAAGGCTGCAAGGAAAGTTTAAAGGTGAGCATCTGACTTTTCAGCCAATCTTGGAAGATGTAGGCGAATTTCTCCACAGAGCTAAGAGTGGCAGGCTGATCTTTCATCTCTCAGCTCAGGTGGGTGGCGGCTCAATCCTCGTGGATTCAAAGGGTCGAAGACTTGGAAGGGTGGTGGAGCTAATCGGTCCGTCGAGCCACCCCTACGCCTCCGTTGCGCCTACGAGCAGTCGAGTTGGCGGCAAGAAGGGAGACCGAGTCTTCCTAAACAAGTGAGGTGAAGAGATTTGTGGGAAAAGTCTGAGGACGGCGTCTTCCGTACCTCCTGCCCTGTCTGCGGGAACCGTCTCATAGGCGACGCAGAGAAGGGAGAGCTTGTCTGCCCGACCTGCGGCTACGTCACGTTCGCCCCCGCCGACGAAGGGCCCGAGTGGAAGGCGATGGACCTGGAGGAGAAGAACAAGAGAGTGAGGGTCGGTTCCCCGACAACGCTCGCCCTCCATGACCTCGGGCTGACGACGGAGATCAGCGCGACAATGCGCGACTCGCACGGCAAGTACCTCGACCCTGCGATGAGGGCAAGCGTTGAGAAGATGAAGAAGTGGCAGTCGAGGATCAGGACGATATCAAGCGAGGAGAGGGGTCTCTCCAACGTTCTCTCGAGAATAAGCGAACTCTGCGAGAGTCTGAACCTCCCACACAACGTCGCGGAGACTGCAGCGCAGATATACAGGACGTCAGCGAGGATGAAGGTCGCCAAGAGCAAATCCATCCTAGGAATGACTGCCGCGACGGTCTACCTGGCTTGCAGGAAGTGTGGCGTAAGCAGAACTCTGAAGGAGGTCGCGCGAGGGGCCGGTCTGGAGAAGGGGAGCGTGGCGAGATACTTCAGACTCGTCCTGAAGGACGTCGAGAAGACGTACGTCCCACCGCCGTCGGTGGAGAAGTACATCTCGAAGCTTGTCAATATGGCGAAGATAGACCCCAGGGTCGAGCATCTCGCCCTGATGTTATCAAGAAAGACGAACGACTCGAAGATATCAAGCGGAAAGGCGCCCGCAGGCCTCGCGGCGGCCTACGTCTACCTTTCGTCTGTCATGCTGGGGGAGCACCTTCCGCAGCGAGAGGTAGCGGAGTTCGCGGAGGTGACCGAGGTGACAGTACGGAACAGGTGCAGAGAGATTCTCGATAACTACGTGATTCGGCAAGAAGTGAGTGGGTCGGACTGAAGGTAAAGGGCAAAAAGACAATCAAGATCAAGTCTCTTAAGGCGGAGCAGGTACTCGAGGCTCCCCCACCTCAGCCCGTGGAGCGGACGGAGGAGGAGCTAGTCGACCTCACTTCGAGGGTCTACAAACTCGTTGTCGAGCGGGGGAAGGATGGTGTTCTTCAGAGCGAGATCTGGAAAGAACTCGGGCTGACTAGCAGGGACGGCTCGAGGCTGGCGATAAGGCTCGAGAGGAGAGGGCTGATCGGACGAGTTAAGGTGCTCGAGGAGGGAAGGTGGACGTACAAGCTCACCCCTCTGCGATTCCCCACCGATATGGCCTCGATCGAGAAAGCACCCTGCATCGTCTGCCAGTTCGAATCGAAGTGCGCGATCGACGGAGAGATAGGCCCCTACAACTGCCCATGGATTGGGCCCTGGGCGATGAAAGAGTTCAGAGAATTGACGCAGCCCGTCGCGCCCGTCACAACATAGACCGCGCGGGTTAGACGAGTGGTGAAGAGGAGTTCTCCGGAGAAAGAGCTCATCCGGCGAGCCCGGGAGGCGAGGTCGAACGCCTACTCCCCATACTCGGGGGTGAAGATAGGCGCCGCCGTCCTTGCCAGGGATGGGAGCCTCTACGCGGGCTGCAACATCGAGAACAGTTCCTACGGGCTCTCGAACTGCGCCGAGAGGACAGCAATCTTCAAGGCCATCTCGGAAGGGCGCAGGGAGCTTGTTTCGATGTCGATCGTGGGAGACTCCGAGGAATTCACGAGGCCTTGCGGCGCGTGCAGACAAGTCATGGTCCAGTTCAACCCGAGGCTTAGAATAATCAGGGTAGGCCTCGTCGACGGATACAGGTCAGAGACGACGGCCGAGAAGCTCCTCCCCGAGGCGTTTAACCCCTCGAGCCTGACAAGAAAGAGTTGAAGCTCCAAGAAGCTCGTCGGGACCTCTACCGCAGGCTCGCCAAGGAGGAGGGGTTCAAGAGCAGGGCAGCCTACAAGCTGATCGAGGCCAACGAGAGATACAGGATCATCAGCCGCGGCAGCAGAGTGGTCGACTTCGGGGCTGCGCCGGGGGGCTGGCTGCAGGTCTGTTCGAGAATCGTCGGTGATTCGGGCTTCGTCGTCGGGGTGGATTTGAGGGAGATATCGTTGAAGGGCAAGAACCTGAAGACCCTGAGGATCGATGTCTACGACGAGTCGGTGGGCGGCATAGTATCGAAGGTCCTGGGCGGGCGGGCCGCTGACGTCATCCTCTCGGACCTGTCGCCCTCAGTCTCGGGGATATGGGAACTGGACCACTTCAAGCAGGTCGAGATGACTCAGAGAGTTCTCTCGCTCGCTGAGACGCTCTTGAAGAAGGGAGGGAATGGCTTCTTCAAGATCTTCGAAGGCGAGAGGTCCGGGGAGGTGAAAAGGGGGCTCATCGGGAGGTTCGAGGAAGTAAGAACGATGAAGCCGCGAGCGAGCCGGAGGGAGAGTTCGGAATTGTTCTACGTCGGTCTCGCGTGGAGGGGTGCTTTCTCCAGACCCGCGTCTCTCGACACAGCAGAGACAGCCTCCGCGACCGCCCCGTAGGTTGCCTCCGTCTTGAGGCCAGTTTTCTCGAAGGGCTGTTTCATCACTCTGTAGCCGTTTGAAGCCAGCCTTCTCATCACCTCCGACTGCGACACGCCGGGAACCCTGAGAGCAGAGCTGATTCTCTCCACGCTG
>VBPK01000133.1 GCA_005877225.1 Nitrososphaerota archaeon | reverse complement strand
CCACGTGATTTAGGTCCGTCACCTTCGTGGCAGTGAACGTTAGGTCGATCTTGGTTCTTGTGGAGTTGTAGACCTCTATTTGCGAGAATTGGACCGGGGCCTGACCGCTGTTGTAGATGTAGATTGTAATCGAGCTCGCCGCATAGACGACCTGCGCTACAACAAATTGCTCATTCAGGGCGTTCACGTTGCTGTTGAAGGCGGTCCCCAGTTGTTGCTCTTGGACGCCCGCCTGACTCCTTGCGAACGCCCACACAGCCGCCCCCGCAGTGAGGGTCACGCCCAGGGAGAGCAAGACTCCCGTTAATTCCGATACTGCACGCCTCCGTCTGGCTCTCTGAGTAAGTATCAAATGGGTATTCACTCCCTTTTCTGAAAATAACGATTTTGGCCGAAATCCACAACTGAACTCGACTCCCCGCTGCCTGCTGCCCTCATTTTGACGTGTAATCTCAACTTCGGTAGTTAAGTGAGATTGATACTGAATCCTTACTACGAATCCGTTCACTGTAGGACGATGAGTAAGATGCATGGGCGGCAGCGGAAAGCTGACGGGACGGCGACTTCCCCTTTCGCCCTCAAGTGGACTCCCTGCTCCTCTGCTCGCCCTCTTCCGACCCTGGGATTCTTGTGAACCTTGAGTTTGAAGAACTGATGTGATCTTCGGGCCCCTCCGAACACGCAATAGGGGCGTCTGCTCAGTGGACTAGGCACCTGCCCTGAGTGTCGCCATCACGGAACAGCATTTAAGAGCTCAGACTCCCAACCTTTCACGTTGGTCTCGAACAACACAGTTGCGGGAATCTGCGGTCTCGCAACCGTCCTTCAGGTTGTACTTCTCGAGATAGCCTTTCCGTACGTAATATCCGGTCCAAGGCTTTCTGGAAGTTCGAGTCTGGGCTCGCTGCTCGCGGCCTACAGCAACCCCGCCCTGGTGGGCACCTTCTGGCCCGCCGGAGTCTTCATTCTCTTCGTCTTGTTCATCCTAGGAATCTACTTAGCGCTTCGGGACGCGGCTGCCTCCGCTGGTATGAGCATCTTTCTGCTCGCTGCCGTGGCGGTCGCATTCATGGAGGTGCCGGTCCTGCTGACCCGGACCGCCTTGCAGTGGACCCTGGTAAGTATCACGGCGCAGCACGGGGTTGTGGCAGACAATTCAACTCGGATAGCACTTGAAGTCTCGGGAGTGGTTGTCTACAGAGTCTATGACGTCCTCTACAACTCCCTCCTATACTGGATTGAAGGGGGCTACGTTCTTCTCCTTGGGTTGGTGATCCTGAGGACTGGGGTTTTCGCTCACTGGCTCGGCTGGTCCTCCCTGGTCGTGGGACTCTATCAGTTTTTCAACACATTGGGAATCCCTCTGGGAATTCCAGACGCCGTCGTAATCCTAGGGAACATTCTCCTGATACTCTGGACACTCATGATGTCAATCTCCCTCCTCCGGTTGGGAAACCGGTCTGTCGGCCTCAGAAGACGAGTGTGAACGTCCAGAAAGCTCCTCTCTCCGATTCCCTCTCGTTCGGCCCCTGACCGAGGAAAGTAGGTGGCCCAGCCTCCGGCGCCAAGTTGGCCAGACGAACTCAACTTTTGCCGCTATTCTCAGCGGGCGGTTGTTGGGTCCCAGCCTTCCGCAGCGCCATAAATGCCACGATCCACTTGGTGGTTGCTGGTTTGAAAAAAACCCGCAGATGACCGTTACGCTTGAGAGCGACCCACTGGCCCGTCCCGGAATAAGTCGGCGAGCAGTATACCCACATGGCCCTCTAAGTAGCACGATTACCCGGGGCTGGGGTCCCTTGCCATGCGCCGAGTTCACTTGAAGGACGTAATATCTCCGACTAGAGCATGACTAGCGTCGGCTTCTCCTGCCATGACACTTCGCGAGGGCGTGAAGGATATTGCGACCGGGAGGGTTACGCGACGAGACGAAAGCAATCACACCCGTGACTATCATGCTACGATACGATGGAACAAAATTCTTAAGATGTCTCGGTTGAAGAATCAGCAGATGGTTACGCTCCTCCCACCAGATGGATCAACTACCTTCCTAGCGGCGCTCCTCGTTCCGCTGATTCTCGGTTTTCTGGTGGGAACAATCGCGAAAGGAATCTTCAAGGTGGCTGTGGCCGCGGGGGTGCTCGTGTTGCTCCTGATCGTCCTCGGAATGATTTCGCCGCAACAAATCATCGGGCCAGTGGTTTCGCTCTTCAGGACGGGGTCAACGTACACGGACAAGGTTAGGCAGATTGCGGGGTACCTCCCCTACTCTTCCCTCACTTTCATCGTTGGGCTCGTCGTGGGCTTCTTCAAGGGCTGAATTCAATCCACCCCTTGAAGTGGGGGTTCCTTTCTCTGGCCTTTTCTTATTCGGCTACTCTATGCCTGCTTCATCCGTCGCAATCTCCTCACCCGCGTGGCGACCTCTTATTCGCAGGATTGCGACCACAATTATCGCGACTATTCCCCCACCCAGGACGAGATTGTAGGGGAAGGAGAAGAGGAGCTGAGTCAGAGACGTAGTGAAGGACTTTGATGTTGATGACGTCGAAAGCACGACTATCGCTGTGGTATAGTTGCGAATGCCGAACGCGCCGCCCGATATGATAGCGGTGACCGACCCGACCCCGGGGGCCTTCGGCGAGAATGTCACCGTGGCTTGTCCATTTCTGTCGGTCGTCGAGTTCGGAGAGCTAAGCGACCCGGAGTGAACCAGCCAGCCGATCTTCGCGCCGGGGAAACCCTTCCCCGCCAAAACGACATTCGCTATGACAGTCGATGTCTGGTTGGTGAAGATGGTAGGAGGGGAGGCAGAAAGCGTTGCCTGAAGAGGATACGCTATGACGGTGATGGGAATCACGGCGGCGGCCAGCCCTTCGGAGGAGACAGTGAGCTGGGTCGCACCCGCAGCTAGAATGCTCAGCCGACTGATGACGTAGTCCTGCCCTCCCTTCAAGGAGATTGTGAAAGACTTGCTAATGACTGTAGTGTTCGACGATGTGACCGTGACGTTCGTCGTTACCCTCGCCCTCGCTGGATTCCCGAGCGAGTCCTGAAGCTGTACCCCGAAGACAGGGTGCTCCTTCGCGGTGGGTAGCACTATCTTCGTTAGCGCGAACGCCGCTAGAGAGGAAGGAGCTGGAACAACTGTCTGTAGTGAGACAGTCGAGACGGTTAACCCTGTGGTGAGCGTAGACACCAGCGCAGTCACACTCGTGGTACCCGCGACAGTTCCCGTGTCGACGTTGACGATCGAGAAGGTTTGACCCGCCCCTATCGTCACGGAGGCGACCCTGACTACCCCCCTCTGTGAGGACGAAATGTTGACATGAATGGAAGTCGGGGTAATCGCAGGCGTGTTCGAGGAATCTTCCAGCAAGACCACTAGCGCCGGGTGAGTGGAACCGTCAGCCGGGAGAGTTGGAGTAATCGCTTTGAGCACGACCTTCGAAGGGAGCGAGCCGAAAGTCGAGAGTTGACCCTGGATAGGCTGGAGATTTTGACCCGTCGCTGTGAGGGTGGTCGATCCAACGACGAATGTCGAAGTGAAGGAGGTCGCCTGGAAATTGCTCCCGCTGGGAACGGTGAGCGTGATACCGCTGAAGTTGCCTACCCCAACGATCGATGAGGTGATGGTCACGCCCGTATCTCCGGATTGACTCACCGTAGGTAGACCCGCACTATTCAAGAGTGATACCTCGACTGAGCTGTATGAACGATGGTCAGCGGGGAGTGGATTTGGACCAACGAAGAGGGTCAGCTGAGTTGGCAGACCAACCGGTTTGTAAGTGTTTATCGTCGAGAAGTCGGATTTGAGGCCAGGTGAGGAGACGGCGACGACGGCCTGCCCGGAGCTGGCCGCCGTAGCTAACGCGGTATATGAGCTCACGACGGATATGTTCCCCGCTTTGATGACGACGGAGGGCGGAGCGGTTATGACAGTGTTATTGGCAGAGCGGATCTGGACGGTTATGTCTCGCTGTGCCCTCGCCGGATTCCCAGTGAGGTCCGTGAGCGCTATGACGAGACGTCCGGTGCAAGAAGTTGCCGGGAGGACACACTGAACCATCTTGTCGGGCTGCGCGTACAACTTCAAGGCCAAGGGGGCCAGCCCCAAGACGGTGACGCCGGGGAGAGTGGTTACTCCGGAGGCGAAACCCGAGGCAGAAGCTGTCACGGAGGCAGAGCCGGGAACGAGACCCGTCGTGTAGTCTGCCAACTGAACGAACTCTCCCGAAGTAATGAGCACGGTAGACTGGGTTACATTCAAGACCTTCGTATTCGATGAGAAGAGAGAGACAGTAGTGTCGGAGATGGCTTTCGCGGGAAGACCGAGGTCGTCCTGAAGCTCAATCTCCAACCTACCGGCGCCTCGCGCCGGAACCGTATCCGGGAGTGCGATAATACTCAGATGCGTCGGGTATCCCACCGCGATGACTGTCGTTACCGTGGCCGAGGCAGTCCGAAGCCCCGCCGCCGTCGCAGTTAGCGTCGTTGTCCCGGGGGCGCTGGTCGTGGTAAAGTTGGCAGCCGTGAAGGCTCTCCCGCTGGCTATCATGACCGAACTCTGAACCCTTCCGACGCCGTCGGACGAGGAGGTCAGCAGCACGGTGGTGTCGTTGAAGGCGATAGTCGGCTGGCCTATGGAATCGACGAGTGAGACGAGGACTGCGGGGTAGACATTTCCGTCAGCGGGCAATTTCTGAGGCAGAATTGCAAGCGCGATTGAAAACGGGCTTCCAGACGATTGCGGCGCCCCTGAGGCGACACCCAGCGGGCTAAAGAGTATGATGACAACAAAGAGTGCCGTGAGCCTTTGGGCTCCTCCCCTGATCAAGTTCGTTCACTCTCACGCTTCTTTTGATATTTAGTTATAGTAGAGGCGGAGATACAGATTCCAAATCCTCCCCGCCCCTACGAGAACTTTATCGGGATGAAGAGTCCCGTTACGTAGATCGACACTATGCTTATCGTTACCAGCGACAGGGCGTGCTTGAAACCATCCGAGACGGCCCCGTTCCCCATCTTCCCGGCCACGAACCCTACGATCCAGCTGTCAAAGATTGAGGTGACGAGCAAGATTGAAACCGTACCCGGGTCGACCGCCACAAGCCCTAGGTTCGCGGTGTACGGAGTATTTGCCAGAACAGTGGCAGGCTCCGAGAGGAAGTAGACCATCGTGAAAGTTGAAAAGACGAGCAAGATCCCCGACATGTAGACGACGAAGACGAAGGGCCTCAGCGCTGCACGCCTATCCGACTCTGTCTCGTTCACTTTGCGAGTGAAGTCTGCCATCTCGGAGAAGCTCTTCACGGTCCCTCCCCCGACATCGACGACCTCGACCATCAGCGTACCAGCGACCTTTGTGATCCAGCTTGTCACTTCTGAGACGAAGGTGGAGATAACCTTCCCGATGGAGAGGCCCCAAGAGATTTGAGACGCCATCTTCCTCACCGCCGGCGTCAGTTTCCCGTAGTCCTTCGTGGCGAGCGCTTCGATGCTCCCCTCCGGGGGTAGGCCCACCTTCCTGCCTTCCGCGACGTCACGTATGAAGTCGGGGAGCGCGTTCTCCAGCCCCCTCGTTTGTCGCGTGTACCTGTTGGTCACTATCGTGGGCGCAAGGACGGTTGAGATCAAGGCAATCGAGACCTTGAGTGGGTAACTCATAGGGATGGGGAGCAGGTAGATCAGCGCGCCGAGCGGGAGGCAGTAGGCGAAGAGCTTGTAGGGTCTCATGTCGACGTACGGCTGCTTCGCTTGAAGGCCATCGAGGATCCAGATGAAGAGGAATGAGATGACGGGTATCGCAATGAAGGAGAAAAGGAATAGGCTCGACATCCCCGAAGAGCTGCGAGTAAGGATTGCCTGTGTCTGATAGAGGGTGAAGAGACTGATGCCGAGGACAGAAGTCACAGTCAGGTAAGCCTCGGCGAGGGTGCCGATCGAGTCCGTCGTCCTCTTGATCTTCGATGCCCTGAGGTCGAAGGTCTCCTTCATCTTCATGCCGACGTAATCCGTGACGTTGCCGCCAGTCTTGAGAACTGTCGTGTAGCCGAAGAGGAAGTTTGTGAACGCCTTGTGAGGGCTGAACTTCGCCGCCTTCTCGAAGGCCGTGATGGGGTCGGTCCCGAAGACGTCAATATCGACAAGGATCCTCTTCGACTCCTTCGAGGCCGCGGGGAAGATCTTCTCCATCTTGGCCATTCGGCGGAGGGCTGCGATCGGCGAGACGCCCCCGCCGGCGAGGACCTCCATAAAACCGATCATGTACGGATACTCATTGTCCAGCGCCGCCGACCTTCCGGATTGGCTGATCTTCGGAGACTTCCATGCAACCAAGAAGACTACAGGTGGCGCGAGCATCCCCAGGGCGAAGTAGAGGATACCCGTCGCCAATGCCACGGCCAGGAGGGCTATCCCGATTAGCGTCGAGATCGCTGTGCAGAGGAGGACAACCGATATGAGACCCTCGGGAGTGACCCTGATGTTCGACTTCATTATCTCCTCAACAAGCTTAGGGCGAGATGAGGCGAGTCTCTTCCCCTGCTTTCCGAATACCTTGAAAGCGAAGCCTGTGAACCGGTCGAAGCGGCCGAGGGGGGGCCCCCTCACTTTTGTTGGGCGGGCAGTTTTGGTCGTAGTAGTAGCTGGTGCGCTCTTCAATCAGATCGTCACGCTCTCTGCAATCTCTGAATCGGAGGCCACGCCCATCCTGTCTAGCTCGACCTCGGCTGTCTGGGAGAGCTCTGGACCCCTCAATCGGTATTCCTCGAAGATAGTGGAGACTTCCTTGAAGTTCCTGATCCCCTTCTGGGCG
>VBPK01000003.1 GCA_005877225.1 Nitrososphaerota archaeon | reverse complement strand
TGTTGTTCCAGCCGAATAGAAATATCAGCACCGCCGCCGGCGCGAGTAATTGGCTAACCATAGCCTTTCGCTATGAGGACGAGGACGACATCGCTGGCGTCTTCGGCGTTGTCCGCTATGTCGTCGGCAACGAAGATGAAGTCGCGTAGTTGGATTACAGTCACGGGGTTGAGCTTGGAGGCGCCTCTGAACAACTCCCGGAGCAGGACGTCCTTCCTCGAATCCGCAGACTCCTCGAATTCCTCGACGCTGTGCACTCTCGCCAGAACCTCCTTCTTGTTGATCGTGAACGCGGCAATCAGATTTTCGAGGGCCGAGACGGAGCCCTTCAAGTCGGCTATGAAGAGACGCATCTCGTCAGACCTCAGTAGCTCGATAGCGGATCCGTTCGCGCCGACCTCCACACTCAGTAGACGAGAGGCGTCCTTCGCGCTGTCGGCGATGTCGTCGATCTTCTCAAGAAGGGCCAGGATATCCTCCCTCACGCCACCGAAGAAGGCGCCGTTTGCGACCCTGAGGCTCAGGTCCCTGTGAATCGTGTCAGCCTTCGTTTCATCACCCATCACAGCATCGAAGAAGCGCCTCGCCGAGGCGGCGTCCCCGCTTGAAACCGAGTCTATGAGACCACCGAAATCTTCCACTGTCCTCTTGACGGTAGCGAGATGACTCCCGATCCCCTCGACGATTGCGCGTTCTCTCCTGTTTATTGAGAATCCGGAGAGGCTGACCATTCAGGCCTTCGCCGACATGCTTCGTTTAAAAGTATCATCAGGTGTGGTACTTCTTCTCTCCTGCCCTGATCTCTACGTCTAGCGAATTCTCTCTCGGCGGGAGAGGGCAGACGTAGTCGTCGCTATAGGCGCAGTACGGATTGTACGCCATGTTGAAGTCGAGCAGATAGTTGTCGTCCTGAGAGAGGTCGAGGTCGATGTACCTCGCCGCTCCGTAACTCTCCTTCCCCGAAGTCTTGTCCCTGAAGGGTATGAAGAGGTGCTCATCCGTCCTCTCGGCCGACCTGTATGCCTGAAGCCGAGCCTTCTTTCCGTCAATCTCAAACTCGAAGTATCCGACGCGGTAGAACCTCTGCTGGGTCCCCTTACTCGTGACCATCGTGACGATCTCCGGGTTCGGATATCTCTGCAGCTTGAGTTTCATCCTGTACTTTTCGTCTGGAGGGAAATACTTCAGGCCCGCAAAGTTCTCTCTTTCCCTCTCCGGTATGGGAGAATCATCGCTGAACTTGAAGAACGAATCCTTCTCCTTACGCCACTTCTCCACCGACTTTGCGAAGCTCATGGCATCACTCGTATCTTATTCACGAGGACTCCCACCCGGTCAACCTCTGCTTCGACGAGGTCCCCCTCTTCGAGGTACTTGCCCGTGCTCAATCCGACCCCTGAACATGTTCCTGTGGAAATCACGTCCCCGCACTCGAGTGTAACCCCCTCCGAGGCGGAAGCGACGAGGTCGGGAATCTTGAAGATCATGTCATCCGTCGTTCCGTCTTGTCTTGTCTCCCCGTTGACTCTCAGCTTCAGGGCGAGAGGGTAGGGGTTGGATATCTCGTCCTTCGTGACTATGAATGGCCCCATCGGGCAGCAGGTGTCAGCGGCCTTTCCCTTGTACCAGTTGCGCCCGAGGTCGGTACTTGTTACCCCTCGCTCCGACCCGTCTCTCAAACTGATGTCATTCACGACAGTGTAGCCGACGATGTGGTCATAGGCACGGGTCGCGGGGATATCCTTTCCCCTCCTTCCAATCACGACGGCCAGCTCGACCTCGTGGTCGGGTTTCTTCGAGAATGAGGGAATCATTACCTCAGCCCCGCTTCCGACAACCGCCGTCGCGGGCTTGAAGAAGAAGTAAGGCTCGACTGGGCTCGCACCCGCCTCCTTGATGTGCGAGCGATAGTTGATGCCCGCGCAGATAATCTTCCCCGGTCGGGGGACTGGAGCCAGCAGCTTTACTCTCCGAAGTTGCCTCAGGAAGGGTTTCGTCTCCCCCTCGCTCAGGAGGGAGCGACTCCTTCTCTTCAGCTCTCTCAACACCCTCCCACCACCCTCCAAGAGGGCGAGCATGTTCGGCGTGTAATCCGCCAGCTTCCCCAGGCTCTCCCTCGCCTCAGTTAGGTCGAAGACGATTCCATCCTGGAGGAATCCGATGTGCTCTTCCCCCCGGTGAGAGAAGGTCAAGAGCTTCATGTAGGTCTAGGAAGTACGTCGGCGGTCTGGACTTAAACTCTTATACTTCGAGCACGTCAGAAACCAGTCGTGTCCCCAACTCTGAGAAGGCCCGTCAGGGTAGAGTTCGTCGGAATAATGCCGACTCTCTTCGCACACTGTGAGCACTGTATGGAGGTGATGCACGGAACTGGGCTCATGCCGTACTCTGAGCAGCTCGAGGAGTATCCCGAGGACGTGAAGAAGCAGTACTTCGAGCTCTCGGAGGTCGCGCAGAAGATTAGGGACGAGTTTGGTGGGGCGGTCTTCTTCGACGCGATAGACTCGGCCTCTCCGCAGGGTGTGTGGATGACCCTGAGGCATCGAATCCTGAGGACCCCGTGCGTCCTGATAGAGGGGAAGAAGGTCTTCGACAGGCTCCCGGGCTACGAGGAGCTTAGGCAGAAGATCTTGGAACTCGCCGACACTCCGACAATCAGGCACTAGACGGCTCTGCCTAGTGCTGAGATCAACCCGGTCAAAGCGGGAAGCTTCTCCTTTTTCAGCTTTGAGACGACCCTTATCAGGGACGAAGTCATATCCAGCTCGATCAAGCGTATCTCCCGGAATTCCTTCAGTCTGGAGACGAGGGAGGCCTGCGAGAAGAATCTCGATGTATACTCCCTGTTGGAGGTGTACGCCACATACCCAAGTTGGTTCAGTTCGTCGAGGCCGAGCTTCTTCATGTTCGCCAGGCTCTCAGAGTAAGCAATCTGCTTCTTGTCGTCGGCATTGATCAGGCGCAGGTTCGCCCTCACCGGCCCCTCGGCTATCCCCCAGCTGGTGACGAGGTCGAAGTCGTGCATGAAGGGAATCAGCGGATAATACATCAGGTTCTCTCGCGCCCCCAGGGATATCGTGAAGTAAAGCTCCCTGAAGCCGTCGGATTTGTCGTTCATCTCGCACTTCACTTTCAACCCCGCGTGCCCGTAAGACGCGAACTGGACCTTCGCCCTCGACCGGTAGTTCTCCTCGAACCAGTGCGCGTATCCTGTGAGTGTTCGATGCTTCCAGTACGAGCCGACGACATAAACCACGATGAGTACGACACCGAGCGCCACGACGACCTCTACGTCCGTGACTACGAACGCCATGCGGGCTCAGACCAACCTCCGGAAGATAAAGAAAAACGGGTGGTGGGTAGGTCTTCTACCCACTAGCAACTTTCAGTTCGTCTTCGGCAACGACCGTCGTCGGCGCGGCTATCTGGGGCATCGCGATCTGTGGTGGTCCTGCGGGAGCTCCCACCCTCAGGTGTCTGTACGCCCTGAAACCGTCGATGGCTAGCACGAGGCCGAGTATCGCCAGGATTGTGGCGATCACTCCCGCGACATCGCTCCCTATCTGGACGTTGGAGGTTATTGTTGTTCCGAACACCTTCGCCCCTGCGGCGGTGAACCCGATGGTGAAGGTGGCGTAAGCCGTGTAGGCCAGGGCGACCACCGTTGTCCCGATCATAAAGATAGCGGGAAGCCCCGTGAAGATAGTCGGCCTCTTCAGCTTTGTCAGCCAGAGCGTCGTCACGAGAAGGGTCACGCCAGCGAGAAGCTGATTTGAGCCTCCAAAGAGAGCCCAGATGAAGCCCCACATTCCGGAGGGCGTCACCCTCGAACTCGTCAGGAAGTAGGTGAGCACCGACGCGACGATTGATGTGAGATAGATGTTCTTGAACGCCCTGATGCCAACCATCTCCGATATGGCGAGCCTCGCGAACCTTAGGGCGAGCTGGGTAAGGGTGAGACCCAGGACGAGGACTATCAGCGACATGATTGCTATGCCGAAGCTGCTCGACAGGCCGCTGTTACCGAGGTACCTGGCTCCACCCGTGACGTAGAGTCCCAGCGAAGAGTAGATCTTTCCTTGCCACAGACTCGTCGGTAGGGCTGCCACCGCCACCACAGCGGTAAGCCCGAGTATGCCCTCGAGGAGCATCGAGCCCCCGCCGACGAAGTGGGCGTCTGATTCGTTGTCCAGCTGCTTGGATGAGAGTGAAGACCCGATCAGACCGTGCCACCCCGAACACGCTCCGCAGGCTATCGTGACGAACATCAACGGCCAGAGTGGGAAGGAGAAGAGGAAAGCGCCTTGGCCGGCCCCCAGGACTAGAGGGGCGGCCCAGGTTGTGAACGCGGGTGCTTGGAAGGTCTGGGGAACGACGAACGAACTTCCGAGAATCCCGGCGATCACGAAGTAGGCGACGTAGAATCCGAGGTAGTTTATCGGCATCGCGAAGGCCCACAGCGGAAGGATTGCACCGAGGAAGCTGAAGAGAAGCATCGCTCCGAGTACGACGTCCTGCTGGGTGAGGGGGTCGGGGATGGCCGCGTTAAAGGCCGCGTTGATCGAGGCCCCCGCCACCACCTGGACCAGGTAGATTGAAGCCGCCACTAATGCCAGCGAGATCGCGGTGACGACCAGCACGTTGACCTTCGCCTTGAAGACGGCGAAACCGGCGCCTATCCCAACGAGGGACATTATGAAGAAAGAGACCAAAGCGGCCGGACCCCCGAACGCGTAAGCGCCCGTCGTCGCCGACTTGTTGATGAGGATCGGCGCCAGAGCTCCCAGGAACGCCGCGAAGATCAGGATTGTATAGAAGCCGAGGAACCAGACGAGAACCTTCCTGGCCCTGCTCCCGATGAGCTGATACGTCATCGGACCGAGAGAGGCACCCTCATTCCTTACGGAAGAGACCATCGCGTTGTAGTCGTGGAGCCACCCCATCAGCGAGTTGCCGATCAGGATCCAGAGGAAGCCGGGGAGCCAACCCCAGATTATCGCCAGCGCAGGGCCGGTGACGGGTCCTAGAGCAGCGATACTCTTCCAGTGCCACCCCAGCATCACGTACCTGTTGGACGGGAAGAACTCCACGCCGTCCATGAACATGTGGGCAGGGGTCTGCCGAGTCGGGTCTGTCTGAATTACGTTCTTGTCGAACCACTTGACGTAGAATTGGTAGACCACGCCGTAGACGATTATGCCGCTCAGCATCACGATGAGCGACTCGTACATTTTCGGGACTGACTGGAGTCTACACTATTTAAGCCTGAACGATGAGAAAACCCACAAAAATTTCGGTTTCTTACGACCTCGAGAGGTCTTCCCCCATTCTCGCGACCATCTCCAGCCCGTTCACCTCCCGCTCGTAGAGCGGGATGGCCGCCCTCACCATCCCCGGGAACTTCTCCTCCGCCATCCTGAGGTAGCCGGCCTGCTCCTTTATCCTGTTCGCCACGAAGGGGGAGAGGTTCGTCGGGTCGGTCTTCGGTATGACTTCGTTGACTATGACTCCACCGATGGGAATGCTGAACGCTTCAACCCAGGTAATGAATCGCTCTACGACGGCTATCGGGAGGGCGAGGGGTAGTGTGACGAAGAAGAAGGCGGTCTTCTCCGCGTCGGTGAGAAGTCTCCTCCCCTCCTCGGTCTTCCGCCTCGTCGCTATCAGGGTCGCGAGGAGCGGGTCCTTCTTCAACTCCTGCAAGATCTTCTCCCTCCTGAAGGAGAGCTTCGCCCTGAGAGAGAGCGCCTCTTCCCTGCTCTTCACCATCTTATGAAGCCAGAGGTCGTACACCTTCGACATCCCCAGGAGTCGGTAGGTGTGCGCCACCGGCGCGGTATCAAAGACGTACGCGTCGAACTTCTCGTTCAGTATCAGACTGATCATATCGTCAAACATCGCGGACTCTTCGAAGGCGGGGTTCGTCGTCGCGATTTCGACGAAGGGCTCGACGTCAACCGGAATGTCGGCGAACTTCAGGAACTGAACCAGCCTCTCCCTTATCTCTGACTTGTACCTCTGGATCGTCGCCGTTACGTCGATCTCTGTCGCGTAGAGGTTCCGAGTCCCCTTGATCTGCTGGATTCCCTTCTTCCAGAGGTCCTGCCCGAAGAGACTGGTAAGGCTGTGGACGGGATTCGTCGAGGAGATGAGAACCTTCTTCCCCATCTTCTCTGCTAGGTAGTAGGCGGCGGCCCCCGCGATGGCCGTCTTGCCAACACCTCCCTTTCCGCCGAAGAAGACGTACTTGAGGCCGCTCCTTTCCGCGACGAACGAAGCGAATCCCCCGGTGGTGGTCTTACTCGCCTGCAACACGTTCACCGCAAGAAGACGCCTGAATCACCGAAGAGTATCCCTGCCACTCTGCCAATCATCTCCAAGCCCTTCGGCTCCCTGTCCAGCATCGGGACGACCCCCCTAATCAGGTCGGCGAACTCGCCTTTTATCTGACCGAGGTACTCCTGCTGCGAGTCTATCTTGTGCTTCAGGAAGTCCGGGACGCCCCCGGAGTCTCTGAGCTCCTGGGGGTAGACTTGGTTCACGACGACGCCGCTCACCGTCACATCGAAGGCCCTGAACATCTCGAGCGCCTTTCTCGTGTCGAGTATCGGCATCAGCTCCGGAATGAGGACATAGAAGAAAGCCGTGTGCGTCTTATCCCTCACCATATTGCTCACGAAGTCGAGCCTGTTTCGAATGAACTCCAGCTCCTTAAGGACGTAGTCTTCCTGCGCCAGACCCCCTTTCTGTGAGCCGAGCACACTCGCCGACTCCTTGTACTCCCCCGCCTTCTTCCTCACCTCCATGATTTTCGCGACCCACTGGTCCAGGATGTCCGCCATCCCGAGGAACCTTATCGCGTGTCCGTGAGGCATCATATCGAAGACGTAGTAATCGTACCTGCCGCTAGTCATCAACTCGACCATCGCGTCGAAGGTGGCCGACTCGGCCATCGCCGGCTCTGCGGAGGAGGAGTTGATGTAGTCCTCGACCTCTTCCGGAATCGTCTCCATCTTGTACATGTCGCGGATCTTCTGCCTTATCTCGTTCTGATACTCCGCGATTCTCTTGTCGGCATCGATCTCCAGCGCGTACAGATTCTTGGCGATCTCCACCTCGCCCTGCCCGAAGATCTTCCTCTCGAAGATGTCCGTGAGGCTCGCCTGGGGGTCGGTCGAGAAGACGCAGACCTTCTTCCCCTGCTTTGCGAGCCAGTAGGATGTCGCGGCCGATAGCGTTGTCTTTCCCAGGCCGCCCTTCCCGCCAAAGAGAATGTACTTGACGCCGGGATTCGACGCGAGATAGAGACCCATATTCTGCGTGGCCGAAACGGCGGTTGTCATGGTTAGCACTCACTCAGTACAGCGAGTCGGTTATGTCCCTGTCCCGAAGCAGCGTCTGTTTCCACGTCTTCAGGTACGGGACCGCATACGGAAGGAGCCGCAGGCTGTAGTACGGAGGGAGCACCGGAACTCCCAACATGTCCCCCATCGTGATGAGCATGAAGAGGTTCTCCATGTGCATCCTCAGCCTGAGGGCGTAGGTCACCATCCCGTGGAGGGCCATACCGTACATCACGCCCTTCGCGGCCTTTATGATCTCCCTCTCCTTCTTGGGCTCCCCCTCTTTCTTCTCGGCGCCTCGCATAACGCTCATCAATCGTCCCGTCTGTTATAACACTATCGAGCGGTAGTACTCCGACCTTTTCACGACGTTTTTTGGCCGAAGCCCCCTGAGGTACCTCAGTGTGTTCTCCACGGCCATCCTCACAGGCCGCCCCGAGGCCACAGCCGTCGGACCCGAGATGTGGGGGGTGCCGACGAAGTTCGGCAGAGAAGTAAAGGGGTAGTCAGTGACGAGGGTCTCCCTCCCCTCCTTGTACCACCATACATCTGTCGCGTACCTGAAGCTGGGATTCCGCCTGAGGTGCTCGTAGAGTGCCGCCTGATTGACTATGTCTCCCCTCGATATGTTCACCAGGACGGCACCACCCTTCGCAACAGAGAGCTCCTTCGCGCCTATCATCCCCTCGGTGAGTTTCGTAAGGGGTAGGGCGAGGACGACTGCGTCGGAGCCTGCGAGTAGCGAAGTGAGGGCGCCTCTCCCCCGCACAAATCTTAGACCGCCCCCGCCCCGGCTCCCACTCGCGCTCCTCCTGCTTCTTGAGAGAGCAATGACGTTCATCCCGAACGACCTCCCCAGTCCCGCGACCACGGCCCCTATTCCTCCGTAGCCGATCACTCCCAGCGTCTTGCCCCGGAGTACGAGAATGTCATCAGACGTCCCCCTGAACTCCTTGAAGTCGGTCTTCCCCCTCGCCACGGAGTTGTGCGTGTCCACGACCCTCTTCGCCGCGGAGAGGAGGAGCCCAAACGCGTGTTCACCCACCTCGAGAGAGTAGGCGCCGGCGTTACTGCTGACCACGACCTTCCTGGCGAGCGCTTGGAACGGGATGTGCTCTACCCCCACGAGTATGCCCTGAATGAATCTCAGCCTCTTCATGCTCCGAAGCGTCCCGTCCGTCAGGATTTCTGGCCAGGAGGATATCAAGAGCGCGTCGGTCTGACGCAGGCGGTCAGCCAGCGTCTTCTTGTCAAGCTCGCTCGACCTGTAGACGTTCGCAAACCTCCGCAGCCTGCGAACTTCGGAGCTCCCGACGAGGTCGCTCATGATCAGCAGGTTGTGGCGCACCAACGAATTCGTCTAATCAATCACTCCTTAAATATCAATCCACGACCAAACCCCCAAATTGAAAGCCGTCCGCTTTCACAGACAGGGTGGACCGGAGGTCCTCGTCTACGAGGACGCGCCGAACCCACAACTCGGGGATGGAGAGGCACTTGTCTGGGTCAAGGCCTGCGGCGTCAACAGGGTGGACATCTGGGCGAGGAACGGCAGGTACAAGACTCAACTCCCTCACATCCTGGGTACCGACGTGGCGGGAGAGGTAATCCAGGTCTCGCAAGGGGTGACAAACGTGACGCCGGGGAGTCAGGTCGTCGCATACCCCGTGCTCCGCGACAGAACGTGCAGGTACTGCAAGACGGGCCGCCCGAACAGATGCGAGAAGATAGGACTGCTCGGGGTTGCCGCGGACGGCGGTTATGCACAGTACGTGAAGCTTCACGCAGAAGACTTGCTGCCCATACGCGGCCTCGACTTCAAGACCGCGGCCGCACTTCCGGTGAACTTCGGGACGGCCTGGAACGGGCTCGTCACCCGCGCGAGAGTGAAAGCTGGCGACTCCGTCCTGGTGTGGGCCGCCGGGAGCGGCCTCGGATTCGCTGCCATCCAGGTGGCGAAGCTCTTTGGTGCGAAGGTGATCGCGACGGCAGGCAGTGACGCTAAGCTGGAACTCGCGATGTCTCACGGGGCCGATTACGCGATTAACCATTCAAAGGAGGACGTCCCAGAAAAGGTCAGGGCGCTGACGGGCGGCTACGGAGCCGATATCGTCTTCGACCACGTGGGTGCGGAGACATGGCAGAGGAGCATCATGGCGCTCGCCAAGGGCGGGGTTCTCGTCTCTCTGGGGGTAACGACGGGTGAAGAATCCGGAGTGAACATCGGGAGAGTCTACAGGTCCGAGCTGACCATCGCAGGAACCTACGCTTTCACGACTGACGACCTCACGAAGGTTCTCAAGCTGGCTTCGCAGCGGAAACTAGCGCCGCACATCTACAAGGAGCTACCACTCAACTCGGCGGGGGAGGCTCACAGAATCCTGGAAGCCAGGGAGCAGTTCGGGAAGATTCTCCTCATCCCTTAAGGCGAGTTCTTTGGTCAAGGCGTTCAGTGAAATTCTCGGAGAGGAGGTCGATATCCCCGAGAGACCGGGAAGGATAGTAAGCTTCAGCCCGGCGATAACCGAGGCTCTCTTCCTCCTGGGTTTTGGCGATGCCGTGGTCGGCGTCAGTGCCTTCTGTGCGAGGCCTCCCGAGGCCGCCATGAAGAGAAAGGTCGGGAGCTACAACACAGTCGACCCGCAGCTCCTCTCAGAGCTGAGGCCAGACCTGATTTTCACCGTCACGGGGTATCAGAGAGAATTTGCAGTCGCGCTCTCGAAGAGATTTCCTGTCTACCCCCTAGAGCTCCCAGTCTCGGTCGCTGGGATGATCGACGGCGTCACTAAGCTCGGTCTCGTCCTCGGCGCCCCCGAAAGGGGGCGCGAGCTCGCCTCGAGGCTCCTTCAGAAGCTCTCGGGAATCAGACAGGTCAGGGCGAAGCTACGAACCTACGTGGAGATCGACCTCGGCGGCCCAGTGTCATTCGGTGCCTACAGCTACATAACCGATGCTCTTCACCTTCTGGGCGCTTCCAACATATACGGCGACGTGAGGTCAGAATGGCTGACGCCTCCGCTCGGGGAGATTCCAGGGGAAGACCCCGACGTATTCCTCTATGAAGCGAAGATGTTCTCGAAGTTCGTTCCCCGGAAGCTGGAGGAGCTGATCGACCGACGCGGCTGGCGAGAGACGGGCTTCGTCCGGAAGGGAAACTACTTTCTGACCCCTGGCCCGCTGGACTTCCTCGCACACCACGGTCCGAGTTTCGTCACAGAGGCGATCCCCTGGCTCCAGGATCGACTCGAGAGCGCCGAGCGGCGAATATAGGATGGTACCCCGCGCCTGCACCGGTCAGCCGATATAGGTGGGCTCTCGCTTCCTTTCCTGCTGCGCTTCTTGAACAGGAGGGAGTGAGCCTGCGCCGAGCTCCTGAAGGCTCTTCTTCCTTCGGTGAAGCTTCTTAGTATCGAGTTTCAGGTTCAGCCTCACACCGACCATCTTCAGAGCCAACTCGGCCGCCACTGGGTCGGGAACATCCCCCTGGGTCTCGCTCGATAGACAGACTGCTCTAACGCCCCGGTCGAGCGCTCCCCCGAGGATCAATCCATGCATCCAAGTGATCGCCCCCATCGTCGTCCTCTTCGCGCCGAGCGCCTCATACTCCTTGGCAAGCTCATCGTCGGTCGCAGAGATGAAGACTTTCGGCTCCTCCACGGGAGCTCCCTTGATCATCGCGGCGAGAATCAGGAGCTCCCCGACCGAGTTCTGAGCGGCCAGGTCGACGACCAGCTCGGAAAGCGAGTAGGCACCTCTCGGGTCGACCGGCTGAGAATCCCCCGTGTAGATTAGGAGCTTCTCGGAGGGAGCGTAGTAAAGCCTGTGACTCATCGGCTCGACGACCCCGTTCTCACGAATCAGGACCTGAGGCGGCAGGTGGGGGCTGTATATCTCCGCGATGGGCTTTGGCTTCAACTGGTCTATCAGGTAGTCCACAGCGATCTTCGCGACGAGGCCGCTGTCGGGGAGGCCGCAGACCATGGCCCCCTTCGTAACCTTCGGTCCGTCGTCGTGATACCTGATGATGTAGTCTTGCAAGGACAGCAGCTCCAAACCCAATTCCCTATTAAACTACTCACGGCGAGAGCTGGCCGACCGAGGATAGGGGTCACTCCTCTCTTGCGGGGGTCAGGAGCCTTTGAGAGACTTCTCGTATTCCCGTAGTGAGGTTTCCTGCCTGCTCTCGACCGAGCCCGGTCTCATCTCCCTCAGCAGTTCGCTCGCTTCCTTCGCGCTCATCCCCTTCGTCTTCATGAGATAGGCGGCGAGCGCAGAGCCTGTCCTCCCCTTTCCCGCAAGGCAGTGGACCAGTATCGTCCTCCCGCTCTTCACCTCTTGGTCGATGTAGGTAGCGGCCTCATCGAGAGCCCCGACCGGTGGCACTTCGTGGTCCTTCATGGGAAGATGCCTCACCCTGATATTCAACCCCTCGAACCACTCTGCAGGCAGGGGAGCCTCGGTGAGGGTCAGGACGCTGTTCACGCCGTGGCGGGCGAGCCACTCCACCTGGTCTCTCGACGAAGGAATCCCCGATGCGGCGAGCTTTCCTCGGTTGACCCAGCCGAAGTTCGTCGGGATGTTCGAGACTTTTGCCCTCAATCTCCTTAGCAAGAGACCACCCGTGCCCATCTTCAACCATCCGGCCGTCTCGGCGCCTTGTGACATCCTCCCGCAACTGAAGGTCGTGGGCTTCCAGCCCCTGTTCCATGGCGTATAGTTCCTGCTTCTTCGACAAGGCTTGCGGCCCCGGTTGTCAGGGGTGGCAGAGGTCCAGTCTCCACAGGCTTGAGTTCGGGCATGTCCAGCCCTGCGTGGAGGTCCACATCCATTATTAGTTGTCGATCCATTTAAGCACCAACGCGATTCATCCCACGGCTGAAGCCTGTGGGCTTTCTCGTATGGGTTAGGTAAGTCCTTCCTCGCCATGTGAAACTCGCCCCCCCGAGGAGCTGTCTCAGGACCCCCAGCATTATCATCGTGCCCCCGGCGAAGGCGAGCAGCGTGAATCCGTACGAGCGTGATGTGGTGTTCCGGACATCGTAAGCCACGATCGCGGCAGGGGAAAGGACCGAGATTGCGGCCGCGACGATGAAGAAGGTTGTCGCCGTCCCGCTAATCGCCGACACGCCGAGGGTGAGCAGGGGAAAGACAAAGAGTGCGAGACCGGCAAGAACGAATCCGAAGCCGGTGAGCTTCCTCTCCCTCAGGGGGTTGCTCGCAATCCTCTTGATTGAACTCCAGACGGCGGTCAATCCGGACGCCAGCCCCGCCGTGAGGACCGCTCCGTCGAGCAGCACCTCGAAGGGGACTCCCTTCGCCTTCAGGTTGTTTGCCATCTGTTTGTCTTCGACGAAGTCACCCCTTACCGCCTCGTGCCCACCTATCCTCTCGTACGCCCCTCTCTTGATCAGAATGAAGGCACCGAAGAGGACGGCCCTGCCCCCTTTACTGTCATTGACGCTTCTGAGCGGGTAGAGAAGCCTGATTACGGACGCGAGAACCGGCCAGACCATCTTCGCCCAGAATCCCCGGAGTTCCCCTCTCGGGAAGACGGAGAGCACGTCCTTTCCGGTTCGCTTCGCATGAGAGAGGGTGCGCTCCACCGCGTCTCTTGCCAGGATTGAATCCGAATCTACGAAGAGAAGCCACTCGCCCCTGCTCATGCGAAAGCCCTGGTGGCACGCCCAATTCTTTCCGACCCAGCCTTCAGGCAGCTCCTCGCCGTGAACCATCCTACCCCTCCCGTCCCCTTCCACGACCGAGGCTGCCTTCTCGGCAGTCCTGTCGGTCGACATATCGTCGACGACCACGAACTCCAGGTTTCTGTGTGTCTGCCCTGCTATCGACGTTAAGCATCTCGCGATTGTCGCCTCTTCGTTCCTTGTCGGGACGATTACGGTTACGACCTCCTCCTCATTCCTCGTCGTCGGACCCTCCAGAACGAAATTGGGGTATGACGAGAGTTCCCGGGCGTTGTAAAACAGGAGGAAGATCCATCCGAGCCCAATAACTAGCTCGAGGGAAGCGAGTATCCAGAGCAGGAGATCTGGCATTATCGCGGGAGGCTACCTTTCTAGGACTTCGAGCTTACCGTACCTACCGACGTTGAGACGAACCTCTCCGCGGAAGCTGTTTGTGTAGCCGTTGGTAACCCTGACCTTCGCGCCCTGTTTCACGGCGTCAATCTGGTCGTCCCAAAGAGAGAGCTTGATTGAGCCCGTCGAATCCCTCAACGTGCAGTCGGCCACCCTCGCTTCTCCCCCGGTCCTGAGGTTAACGTTCCGAGGCTCAGAAATGTCGACAATCTCTCCCTCCGCGTCGACTCGTCTCATTCCATCCCTGAGGTCTTTAATGTCCAACTTCTCAGTAGCGTTCGGTCCTTCATGGCGTCTATTTAACATTGAAGCGAATGAGCCTCCCTCTCATCCTCTCACAACTCTTTAAGTGGAAACTCTCGAGGGCCGCGAGAGTCTTCTTCCTTGCTTCCTACTGCGAGAGACCTGCTGAGCCTCTCCGTCGCATTCGCCGTACCATTCCTGATTGTCTTGTCCCTCATGCCCCGTTACGCGAGGTTCCTTGCCAAGAGGGGAATGGTGGTCGAGGACGTCCACAAGGTGGGCGCCCCGAAGGTTCCCTCTCCGGCAGGACCCCTCCTCATTCTCTCGCTCGTCGTCGCAGAGGTCGTTGAGTTCGTCATCTCCCCGACGATAATTCCCCTCGTAATCGCCGCTGTTGTTCTCATCGCCGGGCTCGTTGGACTCTTCGACGACCTCTTCGTGCTGGGTGGGAAGGAGAAGCCGCTGCTCCTGATCCTCGCCGGAGTTCCCGTGGTGGTCGCGGAGCTCTTCAACCCCACCGTCTACAGTTCCAGGCTCTACTTTCCGATCTTCGGTCCAACTGGGGAGCACTTCACAATCTTCTCCATCCTACTCCTCGCCTCGATGCCGATAGTAGCGAACGCTTACAACATGATGGATTCCTTCAACGGCGAGATCTCTGGGTTCACATTTCTCACCTCCTTGGCTCTCATCCTCGGAATCGGATTGCGGGTCTTCACCTCGCCGAGTCTAGCCACCGAAAGACTTGCGATAGCGGTCCCGCTCGCTGCCGTCTCCCTGGCCTTCTACATCTTCAACCGGTATCCCGCGAAGGCATTCGACGGCGACAGCGGAGCGCTCGCGTTCGGGGCGATGTACGCCGTGGTGGCGGTGACGGGTGGTGTGGAGTTCGCGGCGATAATCGCGATCGTACCCGCCATACTCAATTCTTTTTACATACTCTCGAGTGTCAGGGGTTTCGTCGAGAGGAGAAAGATGGACGCACGACCGACCTACCTCGGCGAAGACGCCCTTCTCCACGCGTCGAAGGAACCCTCCGCGCCTTCCACGCTCGTGAGGATGCTTCTATTCGACGGCCCTCTTTCCGAGAAGGAGCTTGTGCGGCAAATCTTGCTGCTCACGGCGTTTGCGTGTCTCCTTTCTGCGGTCACCTCCATTCTGACATGGGTGATTTGATGAGACTAGCCCCGCTGATGATCATGACCTCCGTCGCCTGGCTCCTCATCCTGGTCGAGTCGTACGTCTTCTTCGAGTTCATCGTCCCCTTCCCGAAAATCCACGAGATAGGTGCGTTCACCCTGCTCGCGCTCCTCAAGGTCGGCCTAACCTTCGCCCTCGGCGTCGCCTGGTTCGCGATAATGTTCCTGCTCAGGTACTTCTACGTCAGGTCTAGAGGCGCCGCCCGGCCTCCCAGCTAGCCTTCCTGGCGTCGTACTTCTTCCTGTCATAGACGACCCGCGCGGGAACGCCGAGGACAACCTTCCCGGGGGGTACGTCCTTCGTTACGACGGCACCCATCGCGACTACGCTCCCCTTCCCTATCCTCACGCCCGCCTTGATCATCGCACCACCCCCAATCACCACGTCATCCTCGACGACGACTCCGACGAGTCTCTTGCTCGGCGGGTAGGGGTCGTTCGTAAGGACGGCGGCGGGGCCGATGAAGACATTCTTCCCTATCCTTGAGAGGGGCGGGATGTAGACACTCCCCTCGATACGTGTGTTCTCCCCTATCTTGACCCCATAATCGATATGGGCGAGCGAACCGATTGATACGTTGTCCCCGATCACGGACTTCGAGCCCACGTAAGAGAAATGCCACACTTTGACACCCCTTCCAATCCTGGCATCGGCCGCGATAAAGTTCACAGGCTCCCCACCCCTGGTCCTCCCCACGCTCTCACCTATGGTTTCATGAAGATTGGTGTCCCCGAGTGGCTTGACGCGAGTACCGCCTCCGCTATTCTCGTCACCATCAGGCCGTCCTCCCCCCTGACCAACGGCTGCCTCTTCTCATCTATCGCCGCAAGATATTCCTTGAGTTCAAGCATCAGCGGCTCTTGGATGACCAGCTTCGGCATTCTCGTCCCGTCCTCCTCGTGAACCTGCGTCTGTTGTGACACGAAGTCCACGTTGACGACGCCGTTCTCGAAGACCGCCTCGAGCGTCCTCACTCTGGCTGGGGTGACCCAGTTCGTCGTGATGAAGGCTGTTCTCTGCTCACCGAAGCCCAGCATGATCGCGGCGAAGTCCTCATTGTCCGACTTCACGTTCCCTACTCTAGCGAAGACAACGCGAGGCTCCTCCCCAAAGAGCCACCTCGCCGTGTCTATGTCGTGCACCGAAGCGTCCTTCACGATGCCGACGTCGAGGACATCACCCCTCCTGTTCTCGCGGTGGAACTCGAGTAGGATGGGAGCGCCGAGCCTCCCCTCAGTGATCATCTTCTTCAGGTCCGATATCGGCGGGTTGAACCTCTCGATGAAGCCGACTGTCAGAACCCTTCTCGCCTTCTTGGCCAACTCGATGAGACTCTCCCCGTCCTTCGAGGTCGTTGTCATCGGTTTCTCCACGAAGGTGTTCAAGCTCTCACCGAGAACCTTCGATGCTATCGCGAAGTGCGTCGAGGCGGGGGTGCAGATTGTGACGCCGTCGAGCTTCTCTTTCTTCACCATCGAGTCGACGCTCTCGTAGCCAGTGACCCTGTATTTCTTGGAGTAGAGCTGCATCCGTTCTCTGTTCGCGTCGCAGACGGCCGCGAGCGCATCGAGCTCGTTGAGAACTCTGACGTGGTTCTTTCCCCAGCCGCCGATTCCTATTACCGCAATCCTAACCATCTCTCAACACCTCTCCCCGCGCCATCACGGGCTGGCGGTCACTCTCTCCGGAGGTCGGGCGTTGCCGACAGGAGGGAGACCCCAACCCCCCTCGAGTTCTTCTTCGACTGGTTGGCAATCTCTCTGTCACCCTTCGAGCATACGATCACGAGGTTGTGCTTCTGGGAGTCGAGGATCTCCGACCCCGCGCTCAGGTTGGGTCCGCTTACACTGTCGACATCGGAGACGTAGTCCCTAAGCCTCTGGACGATGCTCTCGGCCATCTGCAGCCTCTCCGCCCTCATCTCGTACTTATCGAGGTTCCAGAGGACGACGATCCGCGTCCTGCTC
>VBPK01000132.1 GCA_005877225.1 Nitrososphaerota archaeon | reverse complement strand
CGCCCTCACCAGCCTGTCCGTGATCCCTACCCCCTCCCTGGCCTTCTCGGGGACGCTCGCGTGGGTCATCGAGGCGGGATGCTCAATCAGAGACTCCACCCCGCCGAGACTCTCAGCGAGTGAAAAGACCTTCACTCGCCGCAGGAACCTCTTCACGTCGCTGAGAGTTCCCTTGACCTCGAAGGAGAGTACTCCTCCGGAGCCCGACATCTGCTTCTTCCCCAGGACGTATTGGGGGTGGCTCTTCAGACCCGGATAAATCACCCTCACCACGGCGGGATGTGCCTCCAAATGCTCCGCGACCCTCATCGCGTTCAGTTGATGCCTCTCCATTCGGACCGCGAGTGTCTTCATCCCTCTCAAGAGCAAGAAGCAGTCGAAGGGCGAGGGGACGGCCCCGATCGCGTTCTGGTTGAACTTCACCTTCGTGTGTATCTCCTCGTTGGAGGTCATGATCGCCCCTCCGAGCACATCGCTGTGCCCACCGAGATACTTTGTTGCACTGTGAAGCACGACGTCCGCACCTAGCTGAAGAGGATTCTGAAAGAACGGACTCATGAAGGTGTTGTCGACGACTGTGATTATCTGATGCCTCGACGCGACCTCCGATATGGCCCTGATGTCGCAGATCTTCAAGAGCGGGTTGGTGGGGGACTCCAGCCAGATCATCTTCGTCCTCTTGCTTATCGCTCGATTGACGTTTCTCGCCTCCCTCGCATCGACATACGTGAAATCGAGTCCGAAGTTGGAGAGAGTCTGGCTGAAGAGCCGTCTTGTACCGCCGTAGAGGTCGTCGAAGGCTACGACGTGGTCTCCCTTTCTCAGTAGAGAGAGCACAAGGGTCGCCTCAGCTGCTAGCCCCGAGGCGAACGCTAGAGCGTGCTTCGATTCTTCGAGAGCGGCGAGCCGGAGCTCAAGTGCATCCCTGGTCGGGTTCGCCGTTCTTGAGTACTCGTACCCTCCCCTCGGCTTCTCGACCCCTCTTCGAGCGAAGGTCGTCGAGAGGTGAATCGGCACGACTACGTCGCCGTTACTTGCGAGGCCGGACTCCTCCCCGACATGGATGGCCTTGGTCGCGAACTTCATCGATCATCGCTTCGTCAGGTAATTTATCACGTCTATCGTCGTGATTATTCCGACCACTGCGTTCTTGTCGAGGACGATCGCTGCGTTCTTCTCCTTAAGAAGATTGAACGGGTCGAGTAGCAGCTCCTGCTTTCTCACAACTGGGAGGGGCTCGTCCATCACGTCCTCGATTCTCTGCCCCTTCGAGGCTTTCTTTGAGGTCAGCTTCTTCATGACACTCATCTCGTGGATGCTCCCCACCTGAACGCCGTCCTTGATAACTGGAAGATGGGAGATGCCGTGCTTCTTCATCAATTCAATCGCGGTCGAGAGCTGGTCCTCCGGACTCACCGCGACCACCCCCCTTATCCTTCCCGACTTCGCCGCGAGGATGTCCTTGACCGCAATCCTCTTCTCCTCAGACTCAAGGTATCCGTACTCAGTCATCCAGTCGTCGGAGTAGACCCTGTTCAGGTAGTTTCTGCCAGTATCCGGGAGTATTACCACGATGGTCTTTCCTTCCGAATCCCTCGCGACTTTGAGGGCACCGAAGACGGCGGCCCCCGATGACCCCCCGGCCAGTAGCCCCTCCTCCCTTGCAAGCATCCTCGCCGTCAGGAAGGCGTCTCTATCGCTCACGGTAACGACCTCGTCCAAGACCTTAAGGTCAAGCGTCGAAGGCATGAAGTCCTCGCCGATACCCTCGATTCTGTAGCTGTGATATTCGCCGGCAGTCTTGTTGAACCAGTGGTGAAGCATGGAGCCTTCAGGGTCGACGCCCACCACCCTGATGCGCGGGTTCATCTCTCTGAGGTACTTTGCCGTTCCGGAAATCGTCCCCCCCGTCCCCATCCCCGCCACGAGGACGTCGATATTCCCGCCGGTCTGCTTCCAGATCTCGGGTCCCGTGGTTTGATAGTGAGCAGACGGGTTCGATGGGTTCGTGTACTGATTGGGCATGAAGGCGTTCGGTGTCTCTCTCACGATCCGCTCCGCGACCTTCACATAACTCGCCGGATGGTCGGGCGGAACATTCGACGGGGTGATGATCACTTTGGCGCCAAAAGCCTTCAGGAGGTCGATCTTCTCGCTGCTCATTTTGTCGGGAACGGTGAAGATAATCTTGTAGCCTCTGACAAGGGCGGCGAGGGCGAGTCCCGCCCCCGTGTTTCCAGATGTCGGCTCGACGATGACGCAGCCGGGCTTGATCACGCCGCGTCTCTCCGCATCGCTAATCATCGAGAGTCCTACGCGGTCTTTCACACTGCCACCAGGGTTGAAGTATTCGAGCTTTGCGTAGACGGTCGAAGGGAGACCGTTCGTTATCCTGTTGAGCTTCACGAGGGGAGTCCACCCAATGAGCTCGAGGATGCTACCAGCGACTCGTCTCTCCATCGCCGTGGGTGCGTCGTGCTCGCGGCAAATAAATTGGTTGGAAAGAGTTAGGGGACCCTCTTAGCCCGAGGCAGCAACAACAGAGACACTCGTACCATTCTGACCGGTGATGGCGATGTACCTTCCCTGGACCCCAAGTGTCACGGTGAGCGGCTCAAAGACAGGGAACTCGATGTAATCGTGGAGACAGCAGACGCAGTTCAGGCCTCCTCCGTAGCAGACGGTCTGGACGCCGATCACCCTCGCGAGGCTCCAATGCGCGGCGTCGCCGCTGAACTCCACGTATCGTGTGCAGCCGACTGTGGCATTACCAGAAGCGGTTCGAAGGCAGTTTGCCTCCTCCGAGGAGGGAGTGACCTGGACCGTGACCTTGCTCCATCCCGAGACGTTCGCGACCCAGATGAGGGGGGCCGGGCAGCCATCCAGACACTCATGGAGGGAGGGAGAGCGCTCCGCCGTCCGCGGGAGGTGGGACGCAATCGAGATTATCGCGAACGCAAGTACCGGGACGAAGATGATGACGAGAATAATGACCAACCTTGACCCGGATTTCACGCCAGGCTCACCTTGTGAAGGTCTCATTGGAGGACGCTCGAACCGCTATATCTCTTTTCTTGCTTCGTCGCCGGGGCGCAGTCACCAGATACTCTCGAAACCGCCCTCACACGAAGGAACTGCTCAATAATCCAGCCTAGTGGACGGAATACACATCTCCTGCGTAAATTGACACAACGCCTGAAGTGGAAGCCACCACTTTGTTGCCCGACCCGTATACAATTATCTTCGCTTTGAGTGGGTAGGCGAACTGGCCTACCGGGAGGGTCGCGGTACCCGAGCTCACCGACGCGGTCGCGAGGACAGCCCCCGTCGGATCTACGATCTGTACCATCGTCGCACCGGCCGGGATACCGTTGACGACGACGCTTTCGCCCGATGTCGCGTAGAAATTCCTGAAGACGCCGTAAAGGACCTGAGCAGCGTTGGAAGTCTGAGACTCCAGGAAGAAGATGAATGGTGTGGTCATGTTCTGTTTGAGGCTGGTGCTCTGGTAGACCAACTTTTGGTCGATGAACACCTCGAGGTAGTTCTGCCCGTTTGTGACGATGGTGCAATCTCTGGTCAGAGGCTGGTTGGGGGCCGGGTCGGTGTACAAGGTGGTGGTCTTTGTGGCTTGATTCGCGTTTCCACTCGCAAGAACGACCGACCAGTAGGTTAGCGTGGTTGAGGTAGACTCGCCACAGAAGACGTAGTTTATTAACGGTTGAGCGGTTTGAACGTAAATACCGGCATTGAAGTCGTTAGCGGGGATGGTTCTGCTGGGAGCGGTGACTAGGGCGTGGAAGAGCGTTGGAAACGGCGCAGTGCTAGACTGCGTCGACGCGTAAAATCCAGACCAATTTCCTGCCTTCGGCGCTTTGACACCTATGTGAAGCCCCTGGGCGTCCTCATTGAAGAAGAAAGGAAACCCGCCGGCCTTGGCAGACCCGTCGAATGTCCAGATCCCGGGGTTTGCCGTAAGCTGTTGCTGAGTCGCGGTTTTGTTCAGTGGGTCGGACGCAACCAGACCGGGGGTCACTAGCGAAACCGTCCCGGTATTCGTGGTTGCGGACGCGGTGTTGGAAGGCGGGCTCGTACCCACGGAGTTAATCGCAGACACACGGTAAGCGTAAGTCGTGCTGGGCGACAGGCCGACGTTGGAGTAAGTTGTTGCCGTACTCCCGGTGTTTGCCACCAAGGTAGTCCAGATAGAGCCTCCATTCGTTGACCTTTCAATCATGTATCCTATGATGGCGGATCCGCCGTTATTTGGTGCAGTCCAGCTCAGGTTGATTTGTGAGGAGGAGGCTGCCGTTGCTGTGAGCCCTGTCGGAGCCGATGGAGCGACCGCGAGAGTCGTCGCGGATGCGGTGTTGGAAGGCGGACTGGTTCCTGCTGAATTGATAGTAGAGACCCTGTATCCGTAGGTCGTGCCGGGCATTAGTCCTGCATCTGAGTATGTGGTCGAAGTGCTACCGGAGTTCGGTACGATCGTAGACCAGGTCGTACCGCCGTCGGTTGACCTCTCAATCTTGTACCCTGTGATTGCGGAGCCGCCGTTATCGGTGGGGGCGGTCCAAGTCAGGTTAATTTGGGAGGAGGAGGCTACCGTCGCTGAAAGTCTCGTCGGAGAAGATGG
>VBPK01000131.1 GCA_005877225.1 Nitrososphaerota archaeon | reverse complement strand
ATATTGCCGTGACGGTCAATCGCCAGCCCATTCGGGCACGTTGGCTCTGTCGCAACCGTCGAAACGACGCCGGTCTCTTGGTCTATTCGAACCACGGCTCCAGTTGCTGATGGCGCAAACGCGTTGCAGGCAACCGCAAAGAGGTCTTCATCATGGAAGGCCACCTGCCCCACGAAGGGAAAACCGGGGACGGTGAAGGCGCCATCCGGTGCTCCATCTTCGTCGAAGACGAGTATGGTTCCTTGGGGAGAGGAGAAACTCAAGGTACCGACATAGAGATTGTCTTCTGATGCGGCGAGCCCCTCCGCGAAAAGCCCAGCAGGAATGTCTGCAACATGCCTTACGACCCCGACTTGCTTGGCGGCGGTCATCGGCTGAGGTAACACGAGCAGGAGCGCAGAAATTGTCAGCACTGCGGCTGCAGCACGCATCGCTTCCAACTCGGAGAGTCGAAGCTAGATAAGGCTTCACCTCAAGGATTGAAGGATTCTCAATACGGACTGCCCCAAAGAGTCAAAAGCGAAGCGGATCGGGGACCCAAATCATTCTCGGGCTGGCTTTCTTGACTTCCATCTCAAGACCCGCGCGCTCATCGACGAGGTCGACAGGTGTGCTGATTCCACTCTACACTCATCCAACAGACGGCAGTTGGAGCGAAGTGGTCCGGGTTCACGCTTCCCATCCTCTGGTGCCCATAATCGCTGTGATTAATCCCTCCAACGGGCCTGGCGGCTCCCAGAACCCGGAGTACTTGACAGGGGTAAGGAACCTCCAGAACGCGGGCGTTACCACGCTAGGGTATGTCTACACGAATTACGGGGAGAGGAGCAAGTCTTCCGTCGAATCAGAAGTGAGCGCCTACAAGAGATGGTACAGCGTAAACGGAATAATGATTGATGAGATGTCGAACACTCAGGGGTTCGAAAGCTATTACTCTGCTCTGAACGGCCATGTGAAGTCCCTCGGGATGACCCACACGGTGGGCAACCCCGGGACTGTGGTGCCCGCCAGCTTCAAAGGGACTCTCGATTGTTTGGTCATCTACGAGAATTCAGGTCTCCCCCCGATCTCTGAGCTTCAGAGGTATCGAGGTCATGCTGCGCCCAACTCTGCCTACATCTCCTACGGTGTTCCGACGCTCGACACAGCATTCGAGAGAGCTAGCGCAGCGTACGTAAGATGGCTCTACATCACTGATGCCAGCCTTCCGAATCCCTACGACACGCTCACCTCTTACTTCAGTGCGGAGGTGGCGACTTTGGACAACGGTACCTCGACGACCGCCTCAAGAGAACCCCGCAATCCGGACCGCACCCTAAAGCACCACGGGCGAAATCAGCGGCTCGCTGAGCTTGAACCGCGGGCGTCAAGGAGGAGACGGTTCGTCTCCACCGGGTTGACGACGTAGCTTAGCGGCCACTTCAAACTCTTTATCGACGAGCGAAAACGCGAGCTCCGTCTTCGGCCAACTCGATTTTGCACTCGGGACAGATGGGCTTCTTGAAGACGATTCCCGTCCTCTTGGGGCAGCAGTCCTCGCAGAAGATGTTCCAGCACTTCGAGCACTGCCAGGCGATGGGTTTTAAGAAACCTCCGACAGTTCTTCTGCAGCGAAAGCAGTAGCCGCGTACCACGAAAGCTTCGTCCTATTATTACTTCATCCAATATAACCTCCCATACGCCGACTGTCACGCCTCGGGTCAATTCCTTCTACGACTCAGCCTCGACTTCGAAACAGGTGGATTCGCTGTTCAGGTCGGCCAATCTCGACAGGCTCACAGAAGACGCCAGGATCCCTGATGCTTGTAGCCCGACGCTCTCGAGCGAGTGAGGTGCTACCATGGAAACTTGACGCTTGGTCTCCCACATCCGGATTGACGAACGCCATCTGGCCTGATTGCGAGCTGGACCTCAGGGCAGCCGACTGCTGCCGCGGGTTGAGCGCGAGCTATTGAGGTTAGAGATCCCTGATCCCTGATCAGACCCTTCGCCTGAGCCATCGAATATCGAATAGCGAAGATGGCACTTAGCTGAGGAAGGACCTCATGGCCCTTTCCTTCTCTCGGAACAGCTGCCTTGCAGCTACGTAATCTTGAAAGGCTTTCAGGTACTGCAATCCCTTTGGGGTTGCCTTGAATGTCCTGCTCACCTTGTCGTCGGTTAGGAGGCCGTTGTCAATCAACGATTTCAGATACTTGTTAAGCACGTCCAGATTGAGTCGCGAAGCATACATCAATCTCGTCTTTCTCTCGGGGGAGGCCGCGCTGACTATCAGAGCGGCGATCTCGTAGTAGCTTCGTCTCGTTCTTCCCTGACGCACCGGGATGCTTTGCACATCTCCACACCTCGACAGGTACTAGCATTTCGAGTTAGATGACCATTCCTGCCGTTATTGATAACTCTCCCCTCTGATAGTAAGGAAAAACCCAAAGGCTCAACCATATCTTCTGTCCCGTTATTCCATACCTATGGAAGGAGTCTCATCCCGCCCCCACATCTACTTCGCGTATTAGAGCTCCAGGAAGCAGAAGGCGTAGGCTCCGATGAAGCTACCACCCATCTTGGCGGAACCAGGGTTGGCTGGGAAGCCAGAAAGGACGAAGAGAATCCCTCCCAAAGCGGCCTTCGACATGAACGGTCGCATGACTCGTGAAGCCGGCGTTGGAATCGCGGCGCCCGAATGCCCTGCTATCTGAGTCGGAGAGGGAAGGTCGGGAGGAGTCCCAGAACCGGCGTTGCCAACTGTTCAAATCGCACCCGGCTCATCAGCGTGATGCGAGAAGCCATGCCGAGCCTCGAGGTCAATGGAGTAAACCTCTTCTACGCGGAAAAGGGGGCCGGCGAGCCGGTCGTCTTCGTTCATGGCATTCCCACTGATTACCGCGCATGGGATTCGCAGTTGGATTCTTTCTCCGAGCACTATCGCGCGATAGCTTACAGTCGGAGGTACGCCTACCCCAACGCCAGAGCGCGACCTCCTCGACAGCACCGTCGAGAACAACGCCATCGACCTCATGGGACTGCTCGAGAGACTTCGAGCCACGCCAGCCCACATCGTTGGGCACTCTTACGGGGGATTCATCTCTCTCTATGTAGCCGCACACCATCCGGAAATGGTTCGGTCGTTCGTCCTCGTCGAGCCTGCGGTCTCAACCCTTCTCGTGAAGAATCCAAAGAATATCCTCGAGTTCCTCCTCCTTTTCTTGAGGAGCCCTTCGGTCGCGCTTTCCGCCGCGAAATACGTGCGAAAGGGAAACAACCCCGCATTCAAGGCACTCGATAAGGGAGACCTTCTTACGGCAGTTAAGCTCAATCTCGACGCCATAGAAGACAAGGACGGGGTCCTCGACAGACTGTCTGCTAAGACGAGGGCGATGATGATAGACAACGCGAGGACGGTGGGTGAGCTGAGAACCCGGTTCCCCGTTTTCACGCGCGACGACGCGAGGAGAATGCGAACCCCATCCCTTCTGGTAAGCGGAGAGAGCAGTGCGCTAGTTCTCCGCAGAATCGGGGAGATACTCGCGGAATCGATCCCCGACTGCGAAAGGGCCAGGATCTCGGGGGCGGGGCACTTTCCCCACCTTGATAAGGCGGAGGAGTTCAACGCACGCGTCCTCGGATTCCTGCAACTCCAAAGCTAAGGTCCAGACGTTGCAAATCAGAAGGGCAAAAACCCAAGAAGGACTCGCCAGAGCTGGGCCACCCTGTCGGGGTGAACATCGTCGGACCTTAAATACGGTCGGATGCCACTGAGCCTCGTGTCGGAGAGGCCCACCGTGGCTTTCGTTCTTTCGCTGATCGCCGGAATCTGTTACCTCGTGGTGGGCATTCTCTTTGCGTTAGCGGGTGCCGTGGTTGGAGGCGTCCCGGGGAGTCTCGTGCCCGGGCTGGGGGCGGTCTTTCTGGTGATTCTCTCGATCGGGCTTGTCAGCGGCGTCCTCATGGTAGTGGGTGCTGTCGTGATGCGCTCGACTGACAGGTCCAGGGTAAGAACCGGGTCGGTCCTCACGAGAAGGCTGCACCTACGGTTCCTGCACCTACGGTTTCTGCACCTTCCGAGGTTTCCCAACCCGCCCCGTGACTCCGGAGAGCGCCGCAGGCGCGCCGAGAGGGAAGCCCCACTCAATCTCGGTGCAGCCGTGGCCACAGTGCGAGGTAAGAGCTTCGGCCTCTTCCGTCATGGAATTCCCAAACGATTTTATCGGGTTGAGCAAGAGTCGGGAGAGAGAGTGTGACCCGTGTTGGAAGCCGAACGTAGACTGGCTGCGATAATGTTCACTGACTTGGTCGGTTACACCGCGATGGCTCAGAGGAACGAGTCGCTCGCGCTCGAACTCCTCGAGAGGCACAATACCTTGCTCAGGTCGGTTGTGAAGCGGCGCCGGGGCCGCGAGGTAAAGACCGTAGGCGACGCCTTCCTCCTTGAATTCGGGAGCGCCCTCGAGGCTGTCCTCTGTGCAATAGAGATTCAGTCCGTGCTGAACGAGCAGAACAAGCTCGTGGGAGGAGCAGAGAGAATTCTCGTCCGAATAGGAATCCATGTCGGAGACGTCATCCACCGGGACGGGGACGTCTTCGGGGATGCAGTGAACATCGCCTCCAGGATTGTGCGTTTTGCTGAGCAGGGAGGTATCTGCATTTCCGGGCAGGTCTACGCTCAAGTGGTGAACAAGCTGGAGTATCCTCTGCTCAAGATGTCGGCGCAGTCTCTGAAGAACGTCGAGCAGCCCATCGACCTATACCGCGTGGTCCTCGAGCCCGGGGTTGACGCCCCACACAAGAGTTCCAAGGCATGGAGTCGGGTCGCGGTCCTTCCCTTCGCTAACATCAGCCCTGATCCTCGGGACGGCTACTTCGCCGACGGGCTCACCGAGGAGATGATTTCTGCTCTCTCCGAGGTGAAGGGGCTGAGGGTGATTGCGCGCACCTCCGTCAATCATTACAAAGAAACGTCGAAGACGGTCGCGCAGATAGGGAACGAGTTGGGAGTAGCCTTTGTCCTGGAGGGGAGCGTCAGAAAGGCGGGTAACAAGGTTCGCGTCGGAGCCCAGCTTATCGATGTCGAGAGCCAGGAACACATCTGGTCAAACCAGTACGACAGAAACCTCAACGATATCTTCTCAATTCAGAGCGATATCGCAAAGAAGGTCGCCGACTCCCTCGAGGTAACCCTCCTGAAGGGTGAGCGCGCGAGAATTGAAAGGAAAGACACCGAGAGCACCGTCGCCTACGTCGCCTACCTGAAGGGCAGAACGCTGCTCCACGACAGGTCTGAGAAGGCTATCAAGGGGGCGAAGGAGCAGTTCGAGCTCGCGGTCCGGGAGGATGCGGGGTACGCCAAAGCCTACTCCGGCCTCGCTGACACCTACATGATCCTGGGCGATTACCTCTTCTCTCCCTTCCCCTCTTCTCTCGAGGAGGCGAAGAAGCAGATCAGGAAGGCGCTCGAGCTGGACCCAAATCTCGCGGAGGCCCGGGTATCTCTGGCGAACTATCTGATGTATAACTACGACTTTGTCGGGTCGGAGAATGAGTTGAGGTGATGCTCGCGGAAGAACTAGACCCTCTGTCATCTGCCATCACCCTCTCCGCAGTCTACCGCTTCATCTCGACGAGAACATTCGACGAGGCGCTGAAGCGGATTAGGAAGCTATCGGAGATTGACCCCGAGGGTCCCCTGGTCGCGGAGGCTTGGATGGCATACCACTTTGTAAGGAAGGAATGGAACGATGCGCTCCTCTACCTGAAGAGGATGATAGAAGCCGACCCCGACGACCCTTACCTGGACATGGACCTCTCCTATATCTACGCGGTCACAGGGAAAAGAAACGAGGCACTTCTCTTGGTCGAGAAGCTGAAGGCCGTCCCCGAGAGCGCTCGAATCAAGGGCAACTTCCTCGCTTTCGTCTATGCGGGGCTCGGTGACCTCGACGAGTGCTTCAGGTGGCTTGACTATGCCTACGATAGGCGAGAGATATTCATCGGGTGGTTCCGCCGCTATCCTCTTCTCGAGAATGTGCGCAGTGATAAGAGGTTCGGAGAGTTGCTGAAGAGGGCACGCCTTCCTCCATAACAAGTTTCGTGGATGAGGGATCGCTCCCAAGGATTTTCCAGGTTTCTTCTTCCGCATTTCGCGGCGAATCTAGAGAACTTCGTATCAGGATAAGAGGCCTCCTTGTTCCCCAGACTCGCGGGTGACTAACCGGACGGGCAAACCCTCAGTCGACGCAAGTTTCCAATTCTTCGTGGGCGTGACGACCGAGTCGATCAGGCCATCCCCGCCGCCGTCACTTTACGTATTCTCACTGACCGCGTACATTCGGCGCAGATTAACGAAAAGGAGCGCAAGGGGCAAGAGGGTGAAAGTCGTCGAGCAGACAGGACCCAATTTTGCAACTTACGAATTGCAGTCTCCGAACACGAATCTGACTCTCGGTCTTCACAAGCTCTTCATTCACCTTGTCTTTTCCACTATCGACGTCAAGTATATCGGATACACACGTGGTTCTTCGAGTATCGTGCCGCTCAGAGGCAACCTTACAATCAGGTAATGGGTGAAATGAGGCGCGGGAACCCCCTCGCTCTTACGGTGTCGCCCTAGAACGGGTCCTCGACTCAAGAGCAATTGAGGAGTAAATTGTTCTAGATGTTCTAATTGACTTTCTGGTAGAAAGAATCCTAAGCAAGATAAAGGGCGCGCGACTTCTGAATCCCGATGAGGGAAAGTGATGGGATCGAGTAGGCTCGTGCGCCTCGCGATGGAAGGGTCTTTCTACTTCATGAACGCAATCAACTCGAACCCGGCGCTCAACCTGGCCGCTGGCCCCCCGGCCTATCTTCTCGGTTTTCTTCTCTTCGGTTGGCTTGGCAAGCGACACGGGAGCTGGGCCCACCTTATTTCAAGATCAGGGGAAGAGGCAATGGAGGTGAGAAAATAGAGATGAGCCTAGTGCTGAAAGAGGTGGACGAACCGGTTTTCAAGCCTTGCAAATTCCTTGTGGAGAACTCCGACTGTGCAGACGCGGTGGCCCGCGACATCACCAAAGAGATCTACGCAGACAAGATATCCTTCAAGCTGGCCGGTCGCTACGTAACAAAGCACGCACCGTGATCGGGGATGCTGCAAATAGGATTCAGGGAAGTCGGCGTCAGGATAGGAGAGATAGGCGACCTCGCGAAGATAGCGTACGCCATTAAGGAGGGTGGCGGTAGGCAGATCATGGTCTACTTCGAGTTTGATGACGCAGAGCAGCTGCTCTTTTTCTGCAGTGCGGTCAAGACGATGTCGGCCCTAAAGGGAGTCTCCGAGCTGGAATCGCGGAAGAAGGAGCTTCAGAACCAAATCCTGGAGCTGGAAGAGGTGAGCCGGAAAGCCAAGAAGAAGATCGAAGAGACACGCTGATCGGGAGATGAGGCCTTCACGACACGAGGCGAACGCGAGGCGCTGCCTCGCACGTGTCGTTTGGTATGGTTCCGGTGTGGCTCAACACAGAGCTACTTCGCGGCCGTAGTCGAGAGGCAGACTATGAGAGGGGCGCGGACCAGTGGTCGTGAACGATCAACCACCTGTCTCCAGTCTTCTCGAGAATCGCAGTGTATCTGCCCTCCGTTCCGAGTCTTTTTCCGTTCTTCAATCTCCCCGAGAGGCGAAAGGTCACCGTCACCCATGCGACGTTCCCCCTCCTCGTTGCCCTGAAGTCGTCCCGCATCTCCAGATTCCTGCTCAGCATGCTGTCGAAGGTCTTCTTCGCGCCCTCACTGAACTCACTCCAGCCGTCGAACTTCAGAGGGCCGAGATCGAAGAAGACGAGCTTCGGGTCCTTGGCGTAAAATTGGGCGGCATTCCCGGGATTCATGGTGTCCCAAGCCTTGAAACAACTCGCTATCAACGTCTTCAGATTGCCGGGGCGTCGGTTCTCATCAGACACGAATCTCAGGAGGGGGTCGGGAATAATAAGTTCTTCGAGACTCCACCACCCAACTACTGCCCCTCCCTGCACCTTCGCGTCATTTCGTTCAGCGAGGGCGGTTATCTCCGCATCTGCTGTCATACTTGTCGTGCGTCTGCGGACAGAGAGGAGTAGGCGAATTCCGCCTACGCAACAAGCTCCGACGGGTATCTCCACCAGTGGAAAAGGACAGCCGTGACCACCGCTATTCTGGAGTAAATCGAGAGGCCCATCAGGGTTGAGGTGACGGGAAAGGTGAAGAGCCATCCCTGGAAGACGAAGAGGACCGTGTTCCCCAGAAAGCCCAGCTGGCCAGCAAGCCACGGAACAAGCGGGACGTGGAAGCCGAAGAGAAGGTCACCGGTGAAATAGTACCCCACATCGTTGAGGAGAGAGACGAGCAGTCCCAGACTGAGCGCCAACTGCCAGTCTTTGAGTCCTTGGAAGACGAGCAGGACCCCGAAGGGTGCCAT
>VBPK01000084.1 GCA_005877225.1 Nitrososphaerota archaeon | reverse complement strand
GATAGTCCAGCCTCTGGACTTTTACAATGGAGACGTCTTTCTCCAATTCTCGGTTAAGGACTATTTCGGTCAAACGAGGCTATTCAAAATTCATCATGACGGACATACGGATCCCTGGCTTGGTATCCAGGCAGGCAGTGGATTTCCCCGTGTATCGTTCTTGACGTCCGATGGAGTGAGACTCCGTGTGGTCTACGTCCTCAGCAAGGATGATGTCAACCTCGCTACAATATACATTGGTGACCCTTCTACGCTCTACGCGCTTGGAGATACGGCGCAGACTCTGCCAATCGATACGGGCGGAGCAAAGAGCGCGTTCATGATACAGAAGGTGACATTCAACAGGCAGCTGGAGCGAGGCATGCTCGGTTTGGATTCAGACTACATTCACGGCAGGCTGGGAGCAGAAATCGCCTACACAGTCGCCAAGAATAAGCTTGGCCTCAGCGGCATAATCTTAGAGGAAATCTCGAAGGGTGGAAAGGACCTGTACACAACCGACGGAACGGTAGTAATCCAGGCTAGGTTCCTGACTCAAACCGAATCTCGGTCAACGAATGACGTAGCTCTAATACTCAGCGCTCAGCTAAACGACCTAGTCACAAAATTGAGACAGGATTTTGGTAACAACCATTCGGCAACGTCTGGGTATGCGGTGTTGAGCTATGTCGACAATGACGGAGTTGTTAAGACGCTCGTGGTAGAGGTTGGACCCCGGTGAAACTTATCTTCGCGAGGGGCTACAATCCTGCATACGATTACTGCCTCACTAAATCCTTCCAGGACCATGGCATAGCCTATGGAGAAGAATCGACGTTCGACGAAGCGAAGCGGTTGGTTCTCGCATTTCAAGAAAAGGCTGGAATGGACCCTCGTTGGAAAGACGTTTTCAATCCGTCGGCTCACAAGCGCAAGATCCCGGAGAGCGAGACGCTGTTTTGCCTCTATGTATGGCTCTGGTCGTTAGGTCCCGGGCCGCGACCAGCTTTTCAGTATCTGTTCGCCAAGAGTCTGGGAATAACAAGCTACCCGGACGCGAGATTGTATCGGGAGCTTGAGCATTCGCTCCCTGAAGGAAGCGGGAAACTTCTCTTCACCGAGGAAGAGGCTTCAAAAGACATTGCCAAATTCTACAAGCGGTACATCAGTGACCCTCTGCGGAAGGACCTTAAGAGCGGAGGCACGGACAAAAGGATAACGAAATATTTTACGTCCGATGAACTTGACCGAATTCTCAGAGAGGGAAGGCTCGCGAGCGAGGCGCGGGAGCGGGTTGTCAAAGAGATAGTTTCGGAGCTAGTCGAATGGCTCGATGGGATAACTCCTGCGAAAGTATTGGGTGATATAGAAGGAATCGTTGCTGAGCATGACGGGCCATCGCAACATATGAAAAAGCCTGAAGAGTTGAAAGGGGGTCGACTCGATCTGTGCAGGCACGAGTCGGAGTACGTAGAATTCAGCGTCTACTGGAGTCCTGAAGGGCAGGACCTCAGCTACTTTCTCAAGCCAGTAAGGGGGTACGGGTTGGTTGAAGAGGTCGTAGGAAAGGGATGGCAAGATATTATTTTCCCCTGGTTCTATGGCATGAAGTCGTAAGGGACCTGCTTAACCAATCGGCTTCCCGGCTCAGATCGGCTGGGAAGGGCAAGACTTGAGAGCCACCTTGCGGAGGTCGATCTTGCGAGGCCCACCTCTTCGCTGCTGTTCCGGCCCGTGCACACTTATAGAGCGAAGCGGGCGGAGCGAATGTTCTTGGGCCGGTAGCTCAGAGAGTCAAACACGACTACGAGCAGCTTGGCTAGAGCACTCGACTGATAATCGAGAGGTCAAGGGTTCGAATCCCTTCCGGCCCACATCATGCACTTGATATTTCAGACTCGAACAACTGACATGGGCCGATGATTCAAACTAACAAAATCCAAACTCTTTTCCCATGGTCACATGCGAAACCTCAATAGTGGCAAAGCGTTTGCTATGATCAATAGCGTTAGACCATCGTCCCCAATGACTGCGAACCAAAGGGGTATCAGACCTACTGCGCCCAATACTATCATCAGCGCCTTGACGGCGAGGGCTAATGCGATATTGAACTTTATTCTGGTGGATGCCTTTCTACCTAACTTGAGGAGGTAGGGAACGGCCTTAAGGTCAGAGCCCATCAGCGCAACGTCCGCCGCCTCGATGGCTATGTCGTTCCCGGCTGTGCCTACAGCTATGCCTACGTTTGTCGCCGTCAAGGCGGGGGCGTCATTTATGCCGTCGCCGACCATTGCCGTGTTTCCGTATTTCCTCTTGAGCTCGCCAGCTAGCCTGACCTTGTCCTCGGGAAGCAAGTCCGCATAGTACTCGTCAATGCCGATCTCCGTTGAAACCTTTTTGGCCGTTATTTCGTTGTCCCCGGTCATCATGATAGTTTTCTTACCCATGGAGCGAAGCTGCTTTACCACGTCCTTCGCGTTAAGTCGGATCTCATCCTCCACGCAGATTACACCAATCATCTTTCCCTCGAGTGCTACAGCCATCGTTGTGCCGCCAGGGGGCATTGATCTTGAGACGACTTCGTTGATCTCCACCCCGGATTCCTTGAGGAATGAGGTTCTGCCGACTAACAGCGTCCCTCTACCGCTGACTATAGCCTTGATTCCTTTTCCCGCAACGTCGACCATCTGCATTCCATCAGGGTATTCGTTCTTGCCATAACCTGCCCTTTCCATTATTGCGTGGGCGATTGGGTGGCTCGATCTCGACTCCGCCATAGCCGCGAGTCTGAGAACTTCGTCTTCGGTGAAGCCGTCCAGAGAAACCACTTTTGAGACTCTCAACTTTCCCTGCGTTAGGGTTCCGGTCTTGTCAAATATTATCGTCTTGACGCTCGACAGTTCTTCTAGGTACCTTCCGCCTTTAATCAGGATGCCGCTCCGCATCGCCCTCGTCAATCCCATCAGCACGGTTACGGGAGTAGAAATCACGAGGGCGCTCGGGCAGGCGATCACGAGCACTATCAGGGCTCTGTATAGCCAGGTCTGGAAAGGCTGACCCAAGACAAATGGTGGTATGAGGGCTATACTCACGGAGACAAGAATCATCGAAGGAATATAGTATCCGGAGACCCTGTCGATTAAGCGCTCGATCTTGGCCTTTCTTTCGTGGGCTTCTGTAACCATCTCGACAATCCTATTGACCGTAGATTCCTTGTAGGGTCTCTCAACAACGACTTCAAGCGAGCCGTCAAGGCTGAGGCTCCCTGAGAGAACCCTTTCTCCTGGAGACTTTTCGATTGGGATTGATTCGCCGGTGATGACCGACTGGTCTACGCTTGATCTTCCAGCCGCTATCCTCCCATCGACGGGAATCCTCCAACCTGCTTTGACAACGACTATGTCTCCGCGGCTTAGGTCCTCGATTGGAATTTCCTCGATCCTTCCATCCTTTTTGATGAGGGCTCTCTTTGGCAGGAGACCCGCTACATGTTTAGCTATGTTTCTGACCCTGTCCACGGTATAGTCCTCGACACGCTCAGCGATGTTGTAAAGCAAGAGTACGGCAGCGCCTTCTCCCCATGCTCCTATTGCAGCTGCGCCGATGCCTACCGTGCCCATTAGCAGGTCTTCGTTGAATGGATTTTCCCTGACCCTTTGTAGGGCGTTGTGGAGGACAGGTGCCGCAACTAGTACGAGTGACACGCCGAATAACCCCTGCCTGAGTCCCGCCGGCACACCCGTGAGGAAGGCGACGAGACCTACACTCAGCAGGCTGCCAGAGACTAAAGCGAGACCTATTCTGACCTTGCTCTGCTCACGCTCCACTTCTTCCTCCATCTTTGAACTCCTTTCCTATTCCTCGTATCTAACGCAAGCAGCTATCTCGTCATACACCTGCTTCAACGCCTCATCAGCGCTTTCAAGCATTTTTCGAACTTTATCGATCCTGATGCTGTAATAGATGTTCCTTCCATTCCTCCTGTTTCTGATAAGACCGCAGTCCATGAGGCAGGAGAGATGGTTCGAGATGTTTGACTCGCTCTGGTTCAACCGTTTAGCGATCTCAGTTGCTTGAACCTCGCCTTCTCTGAGGCATTCGAGTATCGCAAGCCTTGTAGGGTCTGCGAATCCTCTGAAGAACTTGGCCTTGAACTTGAGGCGTTCAACGGCAACTAGCATGATACTTCATCAATTAATGAAATACTGTACTTGAAATATATATATCTTTAGTCAAAACCTTCTTGACCGCCTGAAGAGCGACATCGTACAATCCGTTACCTTCTGATATTCCGAGTCTAATACACATGCCAATTGGTGGCAATTGGCGGCGAGAATGCAATAGACAAACTGCTAGATTTCTTGCGCTATCTATTCAGACTACGATAGCGTTTCAACAAATTTCTTAACATCGGAATTCCCTTCGGTCTTCTCACGGCACGAGATATTCCGAGCCCGTCGTTTATGATTTAGTAATCGAATTTTTGAGTCTTCCCAGGTGGTCATGCACGAACAGCGTGCGTGAATTAATAAAGCGCCGATGATGTACGAAAGGCCAAGCGTTCGAATCTAGGGCAATTCGAATCCTTGTCAAGGTCAAGGTTGTGAATCCTCTTTTTGTTCATATGTTTAGAACGGGTTCCTTCCGGCCCATCCAACCTCATTTTATATGAACCAAAGGACGCCGCAAATCGGGGTCTAAGGTCTGAGAAGTCCTGGAAGGGAGGGACGAAGGGAGGGAGGAGCAAGCTAATCTTCCACGACGGTATGATTAAGCTGCAGCTACTTCAATGGGCAAGACTTATATGATTTTTTTTGGCCCCGATGAACCTGCATATTCATGCCCGACCACTCCATCACGCTGAAGAAAGGAAGGCGTGCGGCAGATCAAGAAGACAAGGTCCACAACAGGTGGCATCCGGATATCAAACCAATTGTTGAGATATCTCCCGGAGATGAAATTCGTCTGGAGTGCATC
>VBPK01000083.1 GCA_005877225.1 Nitrososphaerota archaeon | reverse complement strand
GGGGACAGACAAGAAGCCCGTCGAGAGGAGAGTCTTCAAGGAGGAGCTTCTGAAGACGGCCAAGTTCGCCGACGACGAGGACGCAGAGAAGGTCATCAGGTCGATGTTCAAGGAGGGACTGATCTACGAGTCGAAGCCCGGGTTCTTCAGGCGCGTCGGCAGCTAGGTAGGGGGTCCTTCTTGAGATTTGACGAGGTGCAGCTCCCGAGCGAGCTCCTCTCCTTTCTGAAGAGCAAGGGACTCTCCGACCTCTATCCGCCGCAGGAGGAGGCGATCAAGGCGGGCCTCCTCGAGGGGAGGAACCTCGTGATTTCGAGCCCCACGGCGTGCTACGACGGAAAGACAGAGGTGTTAACGAGAAGCGGTTGGAAATTGTTCAAAGACGCCAGCCCAAACGAAGAAGTCCTTTCGATGAATCCAGAGACTTTCGAGATGGAGTACGTAAGAGCGGTCAACAAGACAGAGTACCTCTACCGCGGAAGAATGGTTCACGTCGAAGGCAAGGAAATCGACTTCAGGGTCACCGAGAATCACAACATGTTCGTACATCACAGACACAAGCTCGCGGTCAAAGACCCCAAGACGGCTCGCTTCGTTAGTTACTCAGGGTTGTGCTATGATTTTCATCCGGCCCGGGAAATCAAACGCAATTGGAAGTTCGTCACGAACGGGATTTGGGAGGGTCAGGAAAGGGAGTACGTTGAACTACCGCCGATAAATGTTCGCGGCAGGTATCCCTCCTCGAAGGGACCTCTCCCGGCAATCAAGATTCCCATGCAGTAAAAGACCTGCTTAATGCCAAAGACGCGCTTGCGAAGCTCGGCCTTGGCAAGGTTTACACGACAGGGCCAGAAGTTCATCGGCATTTCAGCGTCAGTAGCCCACAACTCGCCCGATACCTTTCTCAATTCGGGAAGGCATACGAGAAATTTGTTCCCGACTTCCTGAAAGAACTACCCCCTGATCAGATTAAGATATTTCTCGAGTCATATTCCCGTGGTGACGGGTACACGGGTAGGGACGGGGTGAGCCCAGTTTTCAACACGACTTCGGAGCGTCTAGCTGACGACATCCAAGAACTGCTCTTCAAGGTAGGGATAAGCAGTAGCGTAAGACTCGTGGGGATGTCGCCGCCTCATGTCATGCCGGACGGGCACACAATCAAATCAAAGCATCCAAGTTATGAGATAGCAGGAAGGCGGTATTCCGAACACGGAATCGACTACAGGAAACGGAGTAGACCCTCCTTTGAAACCACCAAGGGCGAAGTGGTCTACTGTTTGACTCTCCCGAAGTATCACCTGCTTTACGTGAGAAGAAATGGAAAGGCGCTCTGGTGCGGTAATTCAGGAAAGACCCTCATAGCCCTGATCGCCGCGTACCTTAAGGTGAAGCGGGAGCAGAGGAGGGTGGTCTACCTCTCGCCCCTTAGAGCCCTCGCATCGGAGAAGTATTCAGAGTTCAGGGAGATGGAGTCCCTTGGAATCAGGACCGTGATCTCCACCGGAGACTACGATTCGAGCGGGGAGTCGCTCGGGAGGGGAGATATCATCGTCCTCACGAACGAGAGGTTCGATTCCGTGATGAGGCACCGGGTGAGTTGGATCGACTCCGTCGGGCTCTTCATCGCCGACGAGGTTCACCTGGCCGGGAGCGACTCGAGGGGGCCAACACTGGAGATGATCCTCACGAAGGTGATGTACCTGGGCCTCGATTCGCAGCTGCTCTCTCTCTCGGCAACGATAAGCAATGCGGGGGAAGTCTCACAGTGGTTGGACTCGAAGCTCGTGGAGCTGAACTGGAGGCCGGTCCCGTTGAGGGAGGGAGTGTACGACTACGGGAGAATCCTCTTCACGGACGGGGAGGAGAGGCCGGTCACACGCTCAACCTACGGCGCGCCGATAGACGTCGGAATCGACGCAGTGAAGACGGGAGGTCAATCGCTCATCTTTGCCGGGACAAGGCGGAGGGCGGTCAGCCTCGCGACGAAGGCGGCGGAGATCACCCCGCGGTACCTCGGCGAGAGGGAGAAGGAGCTCTGCAGCGAGGCCGCGAGGAGGATAAGAGGGGCGGGGGAGGAGACGAGCCTGAGCAACCTCCTCGCAGACCTCGTTACGAAGGGGTCCGCCTTCCATCATGCGGGGCTGGAGAGCGAGCACAGGCGGATAGTCGAGGATTACTACAGAATGAGGGCAATCAAGCTCCTCGCGAGCACCCCTACTCTCGCCAGCGGGGTGAACCTGCCCGCAAGAAGGGTCGTCATCGCTGACCTCACGAGGTTCGACGTCGAGAAAGGAGGGAGCACGGAGATCCCCGTTCTGGAGTACAGGCAGATGGCTGGAAGGGCAGGGAGGCCTCAGTACGACGAGTACGGGGAGACCGTGATCGTCCCGCCACCGACTCAGCCGGCCGCGGAGCTCCTCCAGCACTACGCGAAGGACCCACCCGAGCCTATACGCTCGACGCTCGCCGATGAGGGCGCGATGAGGGCGCACGTCCTGGCCACGGTCGCGACGAGCACCGGCCTTTCAAGGGCGGACGTCGAAGGGCTGTTCGCGAAGACGCTCCTCGCGGCGCAGGTCGGGAGAGGGGAGGTGATGGGTCATATCGACGAAGCGTTCGGATATCTCCTGAGCGAGAAGCTTCTCGAGTCCAACGGGAACCTCTTCTATGCGACTGAGTTCGGGCAGAGGGTCTCGATTCTCTACATCGACCCGGCGACAGGAGTTCTATTCAGGAACGCGCTGAAGACGAGGGAGGCGGGGAAGGAGCACACCGTGGGTCTCTTGCACGTGATAGCTAGGAGTCCCGACTTCGAACCCAGGTTCCCGCTCAGGAACAGAGACCTCGACCAGGCAATCGCCTTCCTGGAGGAGCACTCCGGTGAGATGGTCCTCAAGCCTCACTCGAAGTCGTATGCGGAGTACGACGAGACTCTTCAGGATATGCGCTCTGTCATGACACTGTACGCGTGGATCGATGAGATGAGGGAGGAACAGATCCTTTCTCGGTTGGGGGTTGAGCCGGGCGACCTGCACAGGGCCGTCGACAACTCCGACTGGCTCATCTACAGCCTCGGGGAGCTGGCCAAGCTCTTCAAGAAGGCGGGGCTGAACTCGGAGATAGACGTCCTGAGGAGGAGGGTCGAGGGCGGCGTCGGCAAGGAGCTGATAGAACTGACCGCCCTCCAGGGCGTGGGGAGGGTGAGGGCGAGGTCTCTCCACACCGCTGGATACAGGTCGATCGAGGACATACAGGAGGCGCCGGCCGACAAACTCGCTCTTGTCGAGAAGATAGGGACCGCTCTGGCCAGGAAGCTGAAGGAGCAGGTCTCGCGCTATTGATGCACTGCAGCGCCTTCGCGGTCTTTTTGGGGGAGGGCGCGAAGGAGCGCCTTCAGAAATCCCTCCCGAGGGTCGAGAGGCACCGAAGACGGGTGCTCGCGAGCAACGACGGCGCCGACTTCGGCGAGCCCTCCGAGCTTCGAGAGGCTGAACTCGCGATTGCGGTCCTCTTCCTTGACGGGGATGGGGGACTGCCAGCAGTTCACGGACCCCTCTTCAACGGAAGAGAAAACCCGAGCGGAGAGTTCTCCTTCCTCGACTTAGAGGAGGGGAGCATTCTCGCCGGGCGGGACCTTCTCGGAACGAGACCGCTGTACGCATCGCGGGATGGGAAGTCCCTCGCGAGCGACCACAGGTTCCTTTCGAGTTCTCAGGAGGAGAGGCTTCTCCTCCCCCCCGGGACTAGCTACCGGGCATCCGATGCCTCCGTCAAGACGCGCCTCCTAGGGATGGTGAACACTCCAGACTCCATGGCGAGCGCAGCCTCGGAACTCGCCGGCCTCATCGAGAGCTCGGTGAGGAGGAGGGTAGAGGGAGAGCGTCTCGTAGCAGTCTCATTCTCTGGGGGGCTCGACAGTTCCATCGTCGCCTTCTGCGCGGCGAGGCACAGCGATGTCATCCTCTGCGGCGTCTACTCGCACGGGTCGAGAGACGAAAAGCAGTCCAGATCAATCGCGGAGAAACTCGGCCTCCCGATGGTATCGAGAGCCCTCACTCCGCAGGACATCCGACGCTTCTCGGCCAGCTCGCAGACGAGCTCTTCGGAGGCTACGTCAAGTACGTGCGGGCGGTGGAGGAGGGAGGAGTCCTCGCGGCGGAGACGATGATGGAAGAGGATCTCGTTCGGTGCGGGGAGGTGGGTCTCCTGAGGGACGAACTGGCGTGCTCCTCGAGCGTGGAACCGAGGTTCCCGTTTGCGGACGAGGGCGTGGCCTCGATGGCTCTCAGCATCCCACTTGATTTCAAGATTCGCGGGGGGAGAAGGAAACACCTGCTAAGGGAGGCCGCGAAGCTTCTTGGGCTGCCCGAGGAGGTGGCGGAGACTCCGAAGAAGGCGGCTCAGTACAGCTCCGGGATCCTCAAACTTCTTCCCTAGCTTCGATTCCTTTTTAATGTGGGGCGCAGACCCGAGCCCATGATTCCTAGTCCACAGCCCAAGGGAAGAGTTGTCGGCTACAAACCACTTCAGGAGAGGTTCTCCTACTACGCCCTCGACGACGGGACGGTTCTCGGCGTCAAGCCCGCGGTGGTCAAGGTGACGAGGCTGCAGAATCCAGACGGTAGCCTGGCGTACGCTCCGGACGGTTCACCGGCCTACTTCTACGCGACCCAGAATGTGACTCAGATCCTCTCCCCGGAGGAGTACAAGACTATGGTCTCCCACGAACTGGGCGAATGAATCGAGTCTACCTCGCCTCGGAAGACTCTTTGCTCCTGAGACGAGTCCTGCAAAGGTTCTCCGGGCAGTCCTGCCTCGAGATTGGCTCGGGAAACGGGGGGAACCTGTCTGTACTCGTCAAAAGCTTCGGCTTCGTCGTCGGGACGGACCTCGTGCCACCGGAGATGCCTTTGGGCGGGGGCGAGTTTGTCCTCGCAGACAGAGCTTCCTGCTTCAGGGACTACACTTTCGACCTCGTGGCCTTCAACCCTCCATACCTGCCCTCGGAGGAGGTCGAAGACCCGGCGGTCGACGGTGGGAGAGACGGGGTTGATGCGGCCTTGGCATTTCTCGAAGAAGCTGTCCGGGTCATGAAGTCTACTGGGACGATATTGATCCTCCTTTCGAGCTACAATCCGAGGGAGAGGATAGAGCTGATCTGCAGGAAGCACGGGCTGACGATGACACTCGAAGAGAGCGAGAGGCTCTTCTACGAGAATCTCGCGGTCTACGCCATCCGGAGGGCCCAGCAATGAGGGCGGCCAGCCCGAGCCCGTAGCGAGCGAGAGAGCGAAAAAAAGGGTTCGATGGACTCTGCCGGGTCAAAGACTTGTTGGGGTGCGTCAGACGATCCCCGCTCTCTCGACGCGCACCTACCTTGATAGCGCCGGAGCCGGTCTTCCCCCAATCTCGGTCACCCGGGCTATGAGGGAGTTCGTGGAGAGGTGGTCGCGTGAAGGAGAACGTTTCGAGGAGTGGCTCGACGATATCCTGAAGCTGAGGGAGCGGTTCGCCGAGCTCATTGGCGCGAGAGACAACGAGGTGGGGGTTGTCCCGAGCGCGAGCATCGGGCTCGTTGAATTGGCCTCCTCACTCGACCTCTCGAAGAGGAAGAAGGTCGTCGTAAGCGACCTCAACTTCCCCAGCAACGTGTTGCTCTGGCTGAGGATGCGCGAGTCTGGTCTCCTGAAGAAGGTCGTGGTCCTCCGAGGGCGCAACGGAATCGTCCCCCTCGACGCGTGGGAGCGGGCAATCGACGAAGAGACCGTGGCGGTCGCGGTCGATTACGTGTCGTGGTTGAGCGGCTACCGGGAAAGGGTTCGAGAGATAGCAGATCTCGCGCACAGAAGAGGTGCAGTCGCTCTCGTTGACGCCTTCCACGGAGTCGGTGTCTTCCCCATAGACGTCAAGCGTGACGGAGTCGACGGGCTCGTCTGCGGTTTTTACAAATGGCTCTGCGGACCCCATGGAGCGGCCTGTGTATTTCTCAACGAGGAGCGTCTCAACTCAATGAAGCCTGCCTACCTCGGCTGGTTCGGGGTGAAGGACAATGTGATAGAGAGGGCTCAGGTGAAGAGAGACCCGTTCGACATACCATTCCCTGTGGATAAAGCGGAACCTTCGGCGACGGCCGCGAGGTTCGAGTGGGGGACGTCGGCCGCCGTGGTGGTTCGCGGAGCAGTGGAGGCCGTGAAGTTCGCTCTGTCGACGGACCCGGGCTCAAGATTCAGGGTGATTACGAGGAGAAAGGAAGAGTTGATCACAGGCCTCCGTCGGAGGATAGTAGTGTCCGGAAGGTTCGGCCATCTGCGCGTCTCGCCTCACTTCTACAACACAGCGGAGGAGATCGAACTGCTCCTCCACTCGCTCAGGACGATCTAGGGGTGCGGGGAATGACGAAGCGGGGGATTCTGCGCTCGTACTCCCTAATCTCCGCCTCGTAGTTCTCGAGTGTGAATGTGACGTCGTCCATCCCTTTGAGGAGCCTCTCTTTGATGTGTGGCTCGGCCTCGAAGGCCACGCTCGTCCTCCCGTCTGAAATTGTCTGGCCTGCGAGGTCAACCGTGAGGGTCAGTTTCGCGGTGGCGGCCCTCTCCCTGAGGTCTCTGACCGCCTGACCGGGGAGGCGAATGCAGAGGAGGCCATTCTTCGACGCGTTGTTGTAGAAGATATCCCCGAAGGAGGATGCGATGATGCATCTTATCCCATAGTCTGTCAGAGCCCAGACTGCGTTCTCCCTTGAGGAGCCGATCCCGAAGTTCTTCCCGGCCACGAGGATCCTCGCCCCCCTAAACTCTGGTCTGTCCAGGACAAATCGCCCGTGAACGTTGCCCCTCTCGTCGTGCCTCAACCCGTAGAACAGATAGCTCTCCATCCCTCTCCTCTCTATCGCCTTCAGGAACTGTGCGGGGAAAATCTGGTCGGTGTCGACGTCGTCAGCCTCGAGCGGGCAGGCCTTCCCGATAACTTCTCGAAGTGGCTCAGGCATTCAGCCCACCCGGGGCCAGCTCTTCGGGATCGATGAGCTCGACCTCCCTTGTGTCGATGAACCTACCGTGGAGGGCCGCTGCGGCCGCCATGATGGGGCTGACCAGGTGCGTTCTCCCCCCCGGACCCTGCCTGTTCTCGAAGTTTCGGTTCGATGTGCTGGCGCATCTCTCGCCGGGGGAGAGCTTGTCTTCGTTCATCCCGATGCACATGCTGCACCCCGAGTTCCTCCATTCGAACCCTGCCTCGACGAATATCTTGTCTAGCCCTAGCTCCTCCGCCCTCCTCTTCACGAGCTGCGAGCCGGGTACCACCAGGGCGCGGACATCTTTGTTGACATGGTTGCCTTTGATGACTCGAGCCGACTCTGTCAAGTCCGAGAGCCTCGCGTTGGTGCATGACCCGATGAAGACCGTGTCGAGAGGGATGTCTGTTATTCTCGTTCCGGGCGCGAGACCCATGTATTTCAGTGCACGCTCTACGCTTAGTGCATCCTCTTTCGTCGGCGCCTCGCTAGGGGAGGGAATACTCTCCGTGACGCCTACGGTCATCGCAGGGTTCGTTCCCCAGCTGACCTGCGGCTCCAGTTCTGAAATGTTGAAGTCGATGCGCGAATCGTAGACGGCACCGGGGTCCGTGGGGAGCGACCTCCACTGCTCCAACGCATCTCCCCAGTCCGCTCCGGTCGGAGCGAATTTGGACCCTCTGATGTATTCGTAGACCTTCTCGTCGGGCGAGATAATCGCGGTGCGGGCTCCTCCCTCGATTGCCATATTCGTTATCGTCAGCCTCTCCTCGACAGAAAAGTTCGAGGTGGCCTCGCCGACGAACTCTACGACGTTCCCGATCGCACCTCCGGTCCCGATCCGCCTTATGACCGAGAGAATGACGTCTTTGGACGTGACCCCCTTACGAAGCCTCCCCCTCAGGGTGATTGCCATCTCCCTCGGCTTCTTGATCCAGATGGATTGAGTAGCGAAGACATGCTCACCCTCGCTCGACCCTATCCCAAGAGCGAGCGCGCCCAGCGCGCCGTGGGTGGAGGTGTGGCTGTCGCCGCACGTCAGCGTAATCCCTGGGATGGTCAGCCCTAGCTCCGGCCCAATCACGTGCGAAATTCCCTGGTAAGGGCTGAAGTAGTCGAAGAGAGTGAGCCCGAATTGTGTCGCGTTGCCCGTAAGTGCCTTCATCTGCTTGCTCGACATCTCGTCGCTGACAGGAAGACTCCTGTCCCCAGTCGGCACGTTGTGGTCCATCACCGCGAAGGTGAGGTCGGGACGCCTAACCCTCCTTCCGGCCTTTCTGAGAGCCTCGAAGGCGAGTGGGGAGGTTACCTCGTGGGTGAGATGCCTGTCGACGTATATGAGTGACTGCCCGTCAGGCCTCTCCGCGAGCAGGTGGCTGTCCCATACTTTCGAAAAGATCGTCTTGCCCGTGACCATTCAACTCAGTCTGTCACGAGGACCTTCAGGTCCTGCAGGGCGTCTGGAAACTTCTGTCGAAGGAGAGAGACGACATTCCCTTTCCCGTAGTTGATGTGAGCCCTTATCACCATATCCGCGTCGCCGTATACTTCGTCGACTCCTTCAACCCCGTCCCACTCCATCGCTTCCTTCACGAGCCGCTCGGCCGGAAACTGAGGATGGAGCTTCAAGAGGATGTAGACCCTTTCACCGCCGAAGTAGCGCGCGAGCTCTTGGCGCGGTATCCTCACTCCCGTCTCGTTCATGATTATCTCCTGGACTGCATCAAGACTCGGCTGCGTCGCGCCATCCCTGGTGACGGTGGCCAGCGACTCCGCTATACGTATTGTCTTTTCCTTGTCTATGGCTCCCGTGTGCGGCGTGATGATCGTCTGAACGAGGTTGTGGCTGATGTAGGGGGTGATGGCGTACAACGGCTCACTGAAGTCGTTCTCCAGTTTTCTTGAAGGGATGTAACCCTCCTTCCTCTTGACTGTCATGCTCTGGTGAACGCCCGCCCTGACCGTCCTTGCCTCTCTGGAAAGCGGGTGACGCCAAGGTATTTCGATTCCGGTGACCCTTGAGAAGTACTCGTAGAGCTCTCGCAGGGAGGAACGATTCAAGCCCGTTCGCACCCCGTGAATGTCTTCGAGAGTCGCGACGAGTTCGTACATGTCTGCTATCCCGTTTCTATCGCCTATTCCTAACAGGGTCGCGTGCACCTCTTCAGCTCCCTCGAGGGCCGCCTCGATCGTGTTTGCCGTGGCGAGCCCGTAGTCGTTGTGAAAGTGAGCCGCCAGCGGAAGAGAGGCCGAGGCGCTAGCCCTCATGAAGAAGTCACGCGTGAGGCGGGGAGTCAGAAGCCCCGAGGTGTCGGGGAGGCTTACTATCGTCGCGCCGCTCTCCTTCAATCTCTGAATCGAATTCGCTATCTTCGCTAGTCCTTCCTCTCCGTCTTCCAGATAAATCCGCGACGAGTCTTCCAGGGTCGCGCGGATGTAGCCGAAACCACTTTCCCGGGCGACCCTCACGGCATTGCAGAGCCTCTCGATGACCTCATCCTCCGAGATCCTGTGAAGCTTGTACTCCCGATGAAGCCTGCTCACGGCTATGTAGAGGGCGCACCCATCCGCCTTGTATCTGCGGATGGCCTCGATATCCTCCTCACAGGCCCTCCCGTGCATCACGACCTTGACGCCACGGTCCTGCAGGGCCTTCACCACCGGAACAACCTCCCTGAAGGAGGTGCGTGGGGGATAGTCGACCGTCAACTCGACACGCTTCAGCCCAGAGTCGGCGAGGCGAGAAGCAACCCTGACCCTGACGTCTGAGGGGTACAGCCGGAAGAGTTCACCCTCACGAAGAGTCGAATCGAGGACCTGGAGAACCAAACGGAAACTACGAATTGAATTCGTATTAAAATGTTTGTTTTCGGCATCAAGTTCGCCCAAAGAGACGCATATTTCTTGCAAATGACGGAAATCGTTGCACCGAGCGTCACCGGAGACGAATTGGCACCTCCAAGGCTCCATGAATTCCCTCACTCGTCAGATCGAGTTCCACCTGGTCGGATCTCGCGGGGCTCGGCGGTGGCCGTCGCCGGCCTGTGCAACGCTTAAACAGAGTTTGTGGAGGCTCGGGCTAAGCGGGGGATGACCGCCTCGACTCAAGGTCTTCGCAAGGCAATAACACTGCGGTACGCGGTTGCACTTTACGTGAGCTCCGTGCTCGGCTCTGGCGTTCTCGTCCTGCCGGGGCTCGCGGCTCAACTCGCCGGTCCTGCCTCGCTTCTAGCCTGGGTCCTACTCTCGATCGTGAGCTATCCCTTCGCCTACACCTTCGCCTCCCTCTCGGCTCGAAAGCCTGAGGCGGGAGGGATCTACTCCTTCACGAAGGAGAGCTTCGGGGTCCGCGTCGCGACGGTGACGGGCTGGCTCTTTGCCCTCTGGTTCGTAACCGGAGGACCAGCCGTGATGCTGATCGCGGCTTCTTATGTGGCTTACGCGTTCCCGATGAGCAGGGCCGAGACTTTCGTGGTCGCTGGTGGCATAATCTTCAGCGTCTTCGTCGTAAACTACAGAGGGATAGTGATGAGCAACAAGGTTCAGCTCGCTGTGGTGGTCTCGATAGTGGCGCTGCTCCTGGCGACGGTGATATCCTCGAGCTACCTCGTCAGGCTTGAAAATCTCGAGCCTTTCCTCCCAAATGGCCTCCTTCCGATCGGCGTCTGTGCGGCCCTCATCTTTTGGTCATTTTTGGGGTACGAAAACGTCTCGAACGTGGCGGAGGAGTTCAGCGACCCGAAGAAGGATTTCCATCGAAGTATCCTGCTCAGCGTGGCCCTCGTGAGCGGGCTCTACGTCGCAGTGGCCTTCGTGACGGTGGGAACCCTTTCTTACAAATCGGGGGGTAGCGTTGCGCCTTTCGCGGCCATCCTGTCCAACGTACTGGGAGTCTACGGGGCGATTGGGACGGCCATCCTTGCTGTCTTCATCATCTTCGGGACGGCCAACGCCTACATGACCGGGATGT
>VBPK01000002.1 GCA_005877225.1 Nitrososphaerota archaeon | reverse complement strand
TCCGAGAAGCGGCATGGGCTGCAGCATCTGGTATGGGGTAGAGAGATAGTGTTGGCCGACTAGAATTGAGTCGAGACCGTACCGCTTAGCCGCCCTAACCTGGGCCAGGAGCTCGTCTAACTTTTCAGGAGCAGACTCTTTCGGCAGGGCCTGGAATAGTGCGAAGAGTCCGAACTTCGTTTTGCTCCCTTCCTTCATCCCACAGTCCCGATTAAGGTCAGCGTCTGGAATCCTATTTCAACTTGCCAGAGCAGGGGCTATGTATGAGGGATTGTAGACGGCAAGAATATTTAGTCGGTTCGGACTAAGGTATCAGCTCGAAAAAATCATGACCGAAAGACTCGGCTGGGAAGGGAGGTTCTACGAAGATTTTGAAGTTGGAGATCTGTACAGGCATTCGCCTGGGAGGACCATAATAGAGGCTGACAACGTGTGGTTCACCTTGCTTACAATGAACACCAACCCGCTCCACTTCAACAACGATTATTCGAGCAAGACTGAATTCGGTCGCTGTCTCGTTAACAGCGCGCTCACTCTCTCAATTGTAACAGGGATGAGTGTCAGGGACGTAAGTCAAAACGCTTTCGCGAACTTGGGTTGGGAAGAGGTAAGACTCCCAAACCCCCTGTTTGTTGGAGATACCCTTTACGCAGAAAGTCAGGTCCTTAGTAAGCGAGAGTCAAAATCAAATCCTGACGTCGGCATAATTACCGTCAAGACGAAAGGCTACAAACAGGACTCTGCCACTGTCATAGAATTCAAGAGAACAGTCATGGTCTACAAGAGAGATAAGGGTCCGAAGCGCAGATAGGCTCCCTCCGGCGAGCTCGCGAATCGTTCTGAGAGTCGTCAAATTAGTATATATCTTCAGACCTGGACCCGATGGGTAGGTGGGTTTTGTGCTGTTTCTAGTCTGGTTCAAACTGGGGCTATCTGAGACGATGAGTCAAAAGCAAGCCTTCGAAGCTTGGACGCGTGAATCGAAGGAAGCCCCGAAGGTGATTCCGCGGGAGAGGGTCAAGGGGCTCTACAAGGTGGCCGGAAAGCAGGAGGTGGTTGCGCTATTAGATTTCGACTCGCATCAGGCACTGGATGAGGCACTTTCAAAGCTGACCCTTCAAAGGGAGGCTGGCCATAGCCTCAAACTTGAGATCACCCCTCTCTATCCGCACGCGGACTTCATAGAGTACGCAAAGATGGCTCTCGAAGACAAGCTAGCTTGATCATAGGGAGAGAGAAGCAGGGCGCTGGAGGGTTGCTGTCTAGTCTTCAAACAAGGCAGAACCTGCGTGGCATCCCCGGCCGCTCGAATCCTGTGGCGAGAGAACGAGTGCCGGTGCCTATCTCGCGGTTGGGGTCTGAAGTACTTCCCTCTTGGGAAGCCTTCTTAGATAGTCAAGAACAGTCGCTAGCTTCACAACGTCTGCATACTTGGTTGCCATGTCGAATAGGCTCGCCTTATGCGGTCCGGGCGACCTGTCCTGGACGCACTCCTCCGGTATGATTGTCCTGAAACCATGGGACATCGAATCGACAACTGTGGCGCGGACACAACCGCTCGTAGTGCAGCCATTGATGATCACGGTGTCTGCTTTCAGGTAGGTCAGTAGGTGGAAGAGGTCCGTTCCGAAGAAAGCAGAGGGCATCTTCTTTGTGATGATGAAGTCATCCTGTCTAGGCGCAATTCTTCCATCAATTCCGTCCCAGCCGCCCCCGTCCCTGAACCATTTTGGCAATGTTGGGACCTTCTCCCCGAAGACCCCGCAGTCCTTGCCATCTTCTCGGTAAGCGACTCTCGTGTAGAAGATCGGGACCTTGTACCTTCGTGCTTCTCCTATCAGTTTCTTTATGTTCTCGACCATGCTGTCCATGTTGCCGCCCAGCGGGTTTTCTGTTGAAGTGAACCCCTTCTGGACGTCCACGATTAGGACGACCGGACGTTCCCCGAAATTGGCTTTCCCACTAATTCCCGCCTTTTTGTACTTCTCCATGGCGTCGGCAATGTATAGAATCTTCTCGTCTCTCTTTGTGAACTCTAAATCTTCTAGCATTGGGCCAGGGTATACTGTCCCCATACTTATGATTTCCTGTTAGTTAACCTGTTCCCTAGACCGCTCCCTTTTCCCTCAACGAATCGACCTCCTCCTTCGAGTATCCGAGAAGGTTACTGAGAATCTCTTCCGTGTGTTCTCCGAGGCGTGGTGCCGGCCTTCTTGCGTAAGAGGAGTCTGAAATCTTGATCGGACACGCTACTTCCTTCAGCCTTCCCCATCCTGGCGCATCGATCTCCCAAATCATGTGGCATTCATCAAGCAGTGGACTCGCAAAGGCTTCGGAGAAGGTGAGCACCGGGGCTGAGGGTACCTTACCTCTCAACTTCTCCAGCCAATGGGCCGTGCCCTTGGTTCTAAAGATCTCTTTCAATAAGGGGATGAGGATATGCCGATTGCGCGTGCGTGCTTCGAAGTCCCTGAAGCGAGGGTCTTTGGCAAGTTCTCCCACTCCTAACTCGAGGCAGAGGCGATCCCAAAATTCTTCCTTTATGCACATCACCACTATCCACCCGTCCTTCGTCTGGAAGTTCTGGACCGGTACGAGGGTCGGGTGTGAGGAGTCCTCAGTCTTTTGTGGGATGAAGCCCTTGTTCAGGTGCCATGTCGCCAGATAGCTCATCATGGAGATTGCAACATCGTACAGACTGACGTCGGCATCGCAGCCCTTCCCCGTCTTGCTGACTCTGTACAGGCCAGTCATCACCGCCAGGGCCGCCGCAAATCCTGTCGCGAGGTCGATGACGGGGATACCCGCTCTCGTGGGTGGCGTACCGGGGTTTCCTGTAATGTCTTCAAGACCGCAGTACGCCTGGAGCATGTAATCGTACGAGGGCTCCACAGCTTTGGAGCCCGTAGTGCCGAAACCCGAAAGAGCGGAGCAAACGACCTTCGGATTTACCGACCTCAAAGATCCGTAGTTGAGTCCAAGCTTTGCAGGTTGATCGCCGCGAAGGTTGTTGAATACAACGTCGGAAACCTTGACAAGCCTGTGGAACACATCTCGAGCAGAAGGATTTCGGAGGTTGAGAGTAACGCTCTTCTTGTTGCGATTGAAGGACTGATAGAAGAGGCTGTCACTATGTTGCGTGTAGGGTCTGACTTCACGCGCCGAGTCTCCGCGCGTGGAAGGGTCTTCGATCTTGATGACCTCGGCACCCAGGTCTGCCAGGTGCATCGTAGCGTACGGGCCCGCGCCGTATTGGGATATCGCAACAATCCTTATCCCTTCGAGAGGGAGAGACAAACTGCCCATCAGCGGCTGACCTCGGAAAGGAGAAGAGTGGCTGGGAGACGACAAAAAAGAAAGCGTGACCGGCTCAGGGGTCCAGAGAAGAGGGCTTCATCCACGAATGAGCTGGACGAGGGAGCCGAAACCCTAATGCTGTCCGTGCTCGTCCTCAATTTCTAGTCCCCGAACCTTCACTCCATGCCTTTTGGCCGTCTGGATAAGTGTTCTTAGAAAGTTTCTTCGAAGTTCATCTTCCGACATCTTGTACGCAATAATGTTTAGCCAAAGCTCTACCCCGGTCTCCGGGTGGGGGTTTCGAATCTCAACTTGGACACTTTCACGCGAGCCAGTCGCGTTTGCCCGGATCATGCTCTTGGAATCTCCTTTTCCATATAGTTTTATGTGACCGATGAGCTTACCGTGAAGGCTGCTCGTTTCGAACAGAGATAGCGAGAGGTCTCTAAAGAAAAATTCAAGTCCAGCGTGGTTTTGAACCTTGGGAAAGATCAATCTGACACGAGCGCCTATGACAGCTGGTAAGTGCGACTCAAATACCACGATGTCGCTCCAGTCGTATAACTATAAATAACGTAAACGAGCTTAGAAACCCAGGAATTTTCGAGTTGGTAGTGGACCTTGTCGTAAACAACGCGAAGGTCGTGACTTCAGAAGGAATTTACGATGCGGGAATAGCGGTAGAGGATGGCAAGATCACCGCGATAGCAAAGGAGCCCAATCTCCCCAAGTCGGACAAGGTGATCGACGCAAAGGGCTTGCCAGTGATGCCCGGGGCCATAGACCCTCACGTCCACTTGGGACTGTACAATCCCTTCGGGGAAGACGTACCAGACTCTACTATGGTACAGGCCATCGGCGGACTGACCACTACAATGCACAGCATCCTTGACAAGCGCTCGCTCAAAGTGTCTGTTCCTGAACTAACAGAGATAGCAAACAAGAACGCCTACATCGACATGACCTTCTACGCCGCCATAATGTCGATGCAACACATCCTTGAACTCCCAGCCGCCTTCGAGCTCGGGGTAACATCCTTCAAGCACTTCACCAATCGTCCGGAGTATGAAATGCTGAACATCCTCCATCCCGACGACGGAGAGTTCTACCTCTCCTTCGCGAAGATTAAGGAGCTGGGGGGAGTGGCGATGGTGCACTGCGAGGACTTCGAGATCGCGAGGAAGCTGACCGAGAGAGTGAAGGCTTCCGGAGCGAAGGACCTTGCTGCGTGGAATGATTCACGCCCGGACTATTGCGAGCAGCTGAAAATCTGGGAGATGGCTGTAATGGCCAAGATCACGGGGTGCCCTCTTTACGTTGTTCACAACACCGTGGCGACGGCGAAGGAGGTCGTAGACTGGGCCGATGGAAACGGGGTCGAGATGTACATCGAGACAACTCCCGCATACCTTTTCTTCGTAAAGACAGACCAGAAGATCGGCGTCCTCGGCAAAGTCAATCCACCGATCAGGACAAGAGGGCATGTTGAAGGGCTGTGGCAGGGTATCCCGGCTCAGAAACAATGCTCCCCTTCATGATTAGCGAAGGCTTCAACAAGAGGGGCGTCCCACTGGAGCGAATCGCTCACTTAACGGCCACCAACACTGCGGCCATTCACAGCATTCCGAACAAGGGCTCGATACGGGTGGGGAACGATGCCGATCTGGTGATAGTCGACCCAAAGAAGCGGGTGCGAATAGACAGCAAGACCCTGCACTACTCTCAAATCAGAGACTTCTCGCTCTTCGAAGGCGAAACCTTCACAGGCTTCCCAATCACGACTATCGTCCGTGGTGAGGTCGTAGCCGAGAACGGTGACATCGTGGGAAAACGTGGCTACGGGAAGGTCGTGAAAAGGGTGCCTCGAAAGGACCGGCCCAAACCAACACTGAAGCAGTTACTCGACTGAGGAGCGCCCCAATGTGCTTCTTCGACCAACTCTTCCCCATGAAGTGTCCTCACTGTGAGAGTCTGACCCCGCTATACCTCTACGAGGATCACCTGAAAAAACACGTGTCGAACGGTCTCGATGAAAGGGTCCTTCGTGAAGCTATCCAGTACACAATGGTTTTGATGAAGCGCTGGACTATTGGCTCCTATGAAATTCGTGGTTCCTGCATCTAATAACTTACGGACTGCGTTACATCGCTCAGAGGAGAGAAGATGGCGGGGTGACACCTGCTCGGACAGTTCACGTCTCCTCATCGCGGGGAATCTACTGTAGACTCATACTTCTCAACCGCCCTAACCATCGCCTTCATGTTAGCCAAAGGCGTGTGGGGATGGAAACCACAAGCGGGCGCCAAAATATCGACGCCGTCTTGAAGGGCTTTCAGAGAGCGAGCCCGAATGACGGCGGGAGTGGAATACCTCAGGAGCGTTGCATTGGGCAGGTTGCCGACCAGAGCCATCCTGTCGCCGATGATCCTCCGTGCGACCTTGACCTCCACCTCCGGACCGTGAAAGGAGAACGCCTCGAACCCTGTTTCGGGTAAGTACCTGAGGAAGGGATTTGTGTTTCCACAAATGTGAAGGATCGCCCTTACCCTCAGCTGTCTTCGAATTCTCTGATAAAGTGGGAGGACGTATCTAGCGAAATGCTCGGCTGCCACCAGATCTCCTGAAGCCACAGGGTCGGCAACAAGAACAAAATCACCGCCTTCGTCTAGAAGAGCATTCGCGTAATCTACGTTAAATCGCGCGATGGCGTCCAGGGCATTCTCCAGGGCTTGAGGTTGTGTGGAAAGGGTGTAGAGTGTCTTTTCGATACCAACTAAGAAACCCAACAACGTCATCGGTCCAACTATCATGGTAAAGATCGGAATCGAACTTCCGTATCTGCCATTAAGGAGCTTGGTGGCTCTCAGCAGCGTTGGGATACGCCCCCTCTCCTCAACCAGGTTAGGGATCTTGAGCTCATCGAATTCTGTGAACGCGGGGTTCATGATCGAGGGGGGAGTGTCCGCTCTCCCCATCCTGACCTCGCATCCGATTGCTTCGGCCTCGACACAGATGTCAAATGGGACTCTTAGACTCGGAATCCCCCCGAACTCATACGCTGCCGCAGATAGTCTGGCCATCATCTCAGGGTCGGAGTGGGCCTGAGGCCAGTAGGTATCTGCCAGACCCATCAGTTCCAGAGTGGCAGTTTGAAGGGGCGAGGAGCAGGTCTTTTCTCCGGTTCTCCTCCCTAAGATTGCCTCAACCCTTTCGACATCATTTCTCATGCGGCATTACCGATGTCACGCCCTGGCGACAAGTTGCAGCAGTTAGTCTGTTGTCTGGTTTCCCTACCTATTGACCGCTCCGGCGGAGAAGGTCCTCACCAGTTGCTTCTGGAAGAAGTACGCAATTATCAGAAACGGTGCAAGTGAAACCGTGCTAAGGGCCGCGGCCTGACCCTGACCTTCCGAAATTGCTCCCAGGGCATTGAACGCGGCCATCTGAAGCGGGATGGTCTGGGTCTGCATTCTGGTCAGCATAAGTGCCAGTGTGAATTCCGTCCAATCCAAAACGAAGACAAAGATGGCCGCGGCTACGACTCCGCCTGCCACCATGGGCAGGATAAGGCCGAAGGGAATTCTCCACCTTGGCACACCATCTATCATCGCAGCATCCTCAATCTCACGTGGCACAGCATCTATGAAGGGCTTTATCATCCAAATGACGTAGAAAACTGTTACAGCGCTGTAAGGCAAGACTAATCCCTGCAGCGTATCCACCATCCCGAGGGAAGAATAGAAGATGAGGAGTGGGATCGCGATGACGGCAGGAGGGGAAGCCCGCATGATAAGGGGCAGGACGAAGAGGGCGAACCTCCCGCCTCTGTACCTTGAAATCACGTACGCTGATGGGAATCCGATGAGAAGTGCCAGAAAAGTGCCGCCAAAGGCGATGACAAGACTGTTAGAGATGGCCTGTACTCCGCCCTGACTGGCAAAAGCTACTGTATAGCTTGAGAGGGTGGGTGTTGCAGGGAGCCAGTGAGCAGGCAATGAGAACAGTTCAAAGTTGGTCTTGAAGGAGCTGGAGACAACCCAGAAGACCGGGAAAAGGGTTGCGACGACAACTATCACCAATGACGTATACACAAAAAATGGGTGCCTACTCCTTCTTACTGCAGCCATTGAGATTCCCAGCCCGAAATGCTGGCTTGAGCGCAGGTTATTTATCTATCAAGACTCGCCGGAATCCGGACTTCTTAGCATGCCCGATGCCGAGAGAGGGCAAAAGGCCCAAGAACATCAATCAAGCTTCGCTCGACTTTACCTTCCGACTGGTCCGAACAGTGAGACTCGCAGTAATTGCTTCTGCAAATAGTACGCTCCCACCAGGAATGGTAGGAGGGAGATGGTGCTGACAGCCGAAGCGTCGCCGTGGGCGCCAGAAAGGACGCCGAAAGCAGAAAGGGAGGTCATCACCACCGGGATCGTCTGTATCTCTATGCGGCCCAGGCTTAGCACGAAGACAAATTCGGTCCAATCCAGTAAGAAGACAAAGAAAGCAGCTATCAGCACACCACCTAGTACGGTGGGGAGTGTTACCCAGTACGGAACCTTCCATCGTGGGACTCCGTCCACCATAGCGGCCTCTTCAATCTCAGGGGGCATGGCGTCTATGAACGGTTTTACCAGCCAAATCACGTAGAAGACGGTGGTACCCCCATAGACGAGGACCATACCGCCCGCTGTATCGATTAGACCGAACGTGGAGTAGAAGACAAGCAATGGGATAGCGAGGACTGCAGAAGGCATGACGCGCAGGATAAGAGGAACGAGAAGAACCGAAAACCTAGTCCTGTGAACACGGAGTCTGGCGACTGCATAGGCAGCCGGAAAGCCGATGAGTAGCGCAAACACTGTGCTTACCAAGGCTATCGAGAGACTCTCCCAGATCGCCTTAAGGCCCGTAAATGTTGCGAAAGCCTCTTCATAGTTAGAGAGCGTTGGCCGCTGAGGCAGCCAGTAAAGCGGCTCTGGAAATTGGGTTAGTTCTTCCACGCCCTTAAACGAGAAAGACACCATCCAAAATAACGGGAAAATTGTGAGAATGAGCAGTGAAGTCGCCACGATGTAGGGCAAAGTCTTGCGAGTACGCACGCCCAATATCACCGCTGAAAATCTCCTGTCTTTGCGACGTATTGCCACAGCGTATTTATGTACGGCAGGGCAACTCCCCACTGTGGTGCTCAATCCTGAAGCTGCTGGTCGTCTCCGGCTTCTTCGGATGCGGTAAGACTACCTTCATAATAAATGCGGCCAAGAGGCTCGTTGGCGAATACGGGCTGAAGGTCGCAATCATAGTAAACGATGTAGGCGAGATAGGTATTGATGATAAGATCATTAATTCATACGGGCTGAAGGTCAAGGAGCTTTTCGGGGGTTGCGTCTGTTGCCAACTCGGGGAGGACATGATCAAAACGCTCCGACTCGTGGATAGAAGGATCAAGCCAGATCTTGCAATCCTAGAACCATCGGGGGCGGCCGATCCATCTCAGATCCTCTCAGTGGTTAGCCTTGCAAAGAATTTCGAGCTCGAGATGCTGCCGTTGATCATACTGGTAGACGCGACACAACTCATGCTCCTACTCTCAGAAATGCCCCTGACAATTCGCAAAGTTGCCTTCGGTGAAATCGTTCTCATCAACAAGGTCGACGCTGTATCGCCCGAGAAGTTATCCGAAGTCAAAAAAGAGGTGGAGAAGATCAATCGAAGCGCAGCCATACGCCCAATATCAGCTAGGAGAGAGGAGGACATAAAATCCATAATAGAAATGCTGAAGATTAAGGACGGCAGACCCCAAACGAAAATAAGGAAGAAATAGGGGAGGCAAGAAGATCCAGTTGGAGAAGATCCGGTGAATGCATCTCTCTGGGGACCGCCTCCTCGATGACCTTGTCAAGCTCGGCGAGATAGGGGCCAGGGAGGAATCTGGAAGAACAAGACTCGTCCTGACACCCGAGGATTTCGAAGCGAGAAGATTTCTCATTACACGCATGAAAGAGGCACGAATGCAAGTCAGGGTTGACCAGGTTGGTAATATCATCGGAAGACGCGGAAACTCCACGAAAGACGATCTCCCAGTTCTTGCGTTTGGATCGCACATCGACACTGTACCCAGTGCCGGAACGCTCGATGGATGCTATGGCGTCTTAGCAGGTCTGGAAGTCATCCGAACTCTTAACGATGAGAGGGCCGAGACAAGGCACCCCCTTGAGCTGATTTCGTTCAGCAATGAAGAGGGAGTCAGGTTTCCGATGATGATCGGGAGTAAGGTGGCTTCAGGGATCATGGACTTGGAGACAGCCTACGAGCTAAGGGATAACGCCGGCATTACCTACCGACAAGCCCTGGAGGCGGGGGGTTTGCTGGAAGGGGCTCTGGTCGCGGCACGTCGAACGCCCGGCGAAATCGGAGCTTGGCTAGAACTGCACATAGAACAGGGTCCGATTCTAGAGTCGGAGCGCCTGAAGATCGGAGTTGTTGAGAGTATAGTTGGACTTGTTCACATGCTGGTGACGATTCAGGGGAGGGCCGGACACGCTGGAACGACTCCCATGAACGCGAGGCGCGATCCAATGTTGGCGGCTGCACAAATCATTCTAGAAGTCAACAAAATAGGTAGGGAGTTGAGCAGAAGTTCGGTCGGGACGGTTGGTCTTCTCAACGTGCAACCAGGTGCGATGAATGTCATTCCCGGTAAGGTCGAAGTCGGAATCGACCTTCGCGACACATCGGGAGAGCGCATAGATCAGGGGATGCAGAAAGTAAGATCTGCGATCGACGCGGTATGCAAGAAGCTCGGGCTGGAATACACCACACGAGAGAGAGCGAGACTTGCGCCTCAACCAATGTCCAGGAAAGTAATGGGCTCCATTGAGCTCGCCGCGAGGAGGTTGGGCGCATCCTACAAAGTCATGCCAAGCGGAGCTGGACACGATACCCAGAACATGGCTCGAATCTGTGAGACGGGAATGATCTTCGTTCCCAGCAAGGGTGGGGTCAGCCATGCGCCTGATGAGTGGACCGACCCGACAGACTTGGCTCTAGGCGCTAACGTGCTCCTGGAGACTTTGCTCGAGCTGGACAGGACGTAGCAATCCCTTGAGCACTGGTCGCTCTCCATCGGACAGTAGTGCACTCGAGGCCTTCTCGAGTAGAAGACAGGAAGAAATATAAACGAAGTGCGAACGAAAAGCAATGCTCGATCTTGTTAGATCTCGTAATAAGAGACGGCAGGATTGTAACGGAGTCGAACGTTTTTGACGGCTCCATTGGGATACAAAACGGAAAGATAACACAGATCTCCGCGACGATAGGAGAGAGCGCAAATCGGGTCGTAGATGCTGGGGGGAAACTCGTTCTCCCGGGACTCATCGATGGCCACACACACATGGAAATGCCCTTTATGGGGACGGTCTCAAGCGATGATTTCTATCAGGGCACTGTAGCAGCGGCCTGCGGTGGTGTAACCACGATTGTCGACTTTGCTGTTCAACCCAGAGGGGAGACGATTCTTAACACCTACAAGACGTGGCGGCAAAAGGCTGACCCAAAGGTCTGTGTGGATTACGGACTGCATATGATTATTCGGGACTTCAACACTACTAATCTCGCCCAGATCAGACCGCTTATCGGAGAAGGTGTGACGAGTTTCAAGCTCTTCATGGCCTACAAGAAGGAATTGTATCTGGACGACGGAGCGATTTACAGCATCATGGAGGAGGCAGTAAGACACGGCGGTATAATAGGACTACACTGCGAGAATGCTGATCTGATAGAGTGCTTTGCGGCAAAACTCCTCAGTGAAGGCAAGGTGAAGGCGGAATACCACGCAAAGTCAAGACCTCCACTCGTGGAAGCCGAGTCGGTTCAGAGAGGAATTCGACTGGCCGAGATGTCCGGCTCTCCGATGTACGTGGTCCATATGTCAACGGGTCTAGCGCGCGACGAGATCAAGGAAGCCGCAGACAAAGGATTGCCGGTCTATTCGGAGACGTGTCCTCACTACCTGACCTTTACCGAGGAGGCGTACAGACAGCCGAACGGGAATAGATACATTATGTCTCCGCCGCTTAGAAGCGATGAGGATAGGGCAAAGCTCTGGCAAGGTTTGGCGAGCGGTTTCATCAAGACGGTCGCTAGCGACCATGTCTGCTTTAATTCCAAACAGAAGAATCAGTCTGACTTCACCAAGGTCCCGAATGGAGTGATAGGCACCGAGGTCATTCTCCCGATTCTCTACTCAGCTGGTGTTGCCAAAGGAATAATCCCACTTACACGTCTGGTTCAAGTTACCTCGTACAACCCTGCCAAGCTGTTCGGTCTTTACCCCAGGAAGGGCTCCATTGCTGTGGGTAGTGACGCGGATATTGTCTTGTTGGACCCTCATAAGAAGGTTAGGCTCTCTCTCGATAACTTGCACAGCAACATTGACTACTCCATATATGAAGATGTTTCTGTGACGGGTTACCCTATCATGACTATCTCAAGGGGGGAGATCATCCATGAAGACGGCAAGTTTATCGGTAGGAGGGGTAGAGGAGAGTTCGTGAAGGGGAAGCCATTTCAGACGAAGAGACCAGACCTGTAGACGGTTGATTACTCGGTAATGACGAAAGTCATCATAAAGGGTCTTACCAAGCAATTCGGAAAACTGACTGCTGTGCAGAACCTAGACCTAGATGTCAAGGACAAGGAATTTGTCAGTCTCCTGGGTCCTTCAGGATGTGGGAAAACAACGACGCTGAACTGTCTCTCGGGGCTCGAGACACCCACCACGGGCGACATCTTCTTTGACGACCAGCGGATCAATGACATACCTTCAAAAGACAGAGGGATAGGTCTCGTCTTTCAGAGCTACGCCATCTTCACGCACATGACCACGTTCGACAATCTCGCCTTTGGGCTGAAGATCAGGGGCACCCCACAACTGGAAATAAAGAGGGAGGTCGAACGAATGGCGGAATTTCTCGATATTAAGGAGGTGCTTCACGAGAAGGCTGGCAAGCTTTCTCTTACAAACATGCAAAAGACCGCCATCGGAAGAACCCTGATCATTCGGCCAAAGGTCCTCCTCCTTGATGAACCTCTGAGCAACCTTGATGCTGAATCAAGAAATGTAATGAGGACAGAATTGAAGAGACTTCAGAAGGAGGTTGAGCAGACAACGATATTCGTGACTCACGATCAGCTGGAGGCATTGACATTATCTGACAGAATTGCCGTCATGAGCGCCGGCAGACTGCAACAGTACGACACTCCTGAAACTGTCTACAATCATCCCGAGAACAAGTTTGTAGCAAACTTCATCGGTAGCCCGTCGATGAACTTCATCGACTGCAGCCTGAAGCTCAGCGATGAACGAGCGTATCTTGTAAATGAAAGATTTACTCTGGATCTAACGAGCGGTCGGGACAGGCTGACTGAATTCGCAAACAGCCCTGAACTAGTTTTAGGCATCCGGCCAGAGCACCTGAACGTGACTAGTCTTTCCGACCTCCCCACTCAGCCCAGGGGGTCGCACCTGAGTGGGAGTGTTTTTATGACGGAACCCCTCGGGTACGAGAACATCGTCTCCGTCCAGGTGGATGGCCTAATGCTGAAGGCCACCGTACCCGCCACGTCCAGCTTTGAAGTCAACGAGAAGGTCTCGGTAACATTTGACGAAGATCATGCTCACGTATTCAGTAAGAATGGCGAGGAGCCTGCGATAATTTGACTGAGGTGACCCAACTTTGGCAAACATAAGACTCGTGAATATCACTAAGCGGTACGGCTCAAAGACGGTGCTCGATAACATTAGCCTAGAGGTGAGAGATAAGGAGTTCTTCGTCCTTGCTGGGCCTCCCGGTGCGGGCGCTACCACAATACTCAGGATCGTTGCAGGTCTGGAGGTCCCCGACTCAGGAGAGGTCTATATCGGGGAACAGTTGGTGAACGATCTCGAGCCAAAGGATAGGGACGTGGCGATGGTGTTTGAAAATCTCGCACTGTACCCAAATAAGACTGGTTTCAAAAACATAGCATTTCCACTTCGTCAGAAAAAAGTTCCGGAAAACGAAATCACTGAGCGGGTCAACGAAGTCGCTCGTCTATTGAAGATAGACCATATCCTCGACAGGTACCCAAGGACCTACAGTGGCGGGGAACTCCAAAGGTTGGCGCTGGCAAGAGCAATAGTAAGGAGGCCGAAGGTTTACCTGCTTGATCAACCTCTGGCCAACATCGACGCCCTTATCAGGGCAAACATGAGGTCGGAGCTCAAACGGCTGGTGAGGGAGATCGGTCAAACGATCATCTACACAACGCATGATCAGCTTGAGGCCTTTTCGATGGGTGAGAGAATCGCGATCCTAAATGGAGGGATGATAAGGCAAGTCGACGCCCCGTCCGCGATCTATGAGAGACCAAAGGACAAATTCGTTGCTTCTTTTATGGGCTCGCCTAGAATGAATTTTATCGAATGCAGGTGTGAAGTCAAGAATGGTAGGACGATACTCGCTCAGGAGTCCTTTAGCCTGGATGTCACTAATTCGCGGCCGCTCTCCACCAGTGACGGGGGACCATCTGACCTGACTCTCGGGATTCGTCCAGAAAATATCTCGATTCACCTCGATAATCGGAGTGACGAAAGCATGGAGGCAACCGTGTACGTCGTGGAGCCAATGGGTTCCAGGGCGCTCTTGTCTGCCCATCTAGGCAAGAACCTGGTAAAGGCATTGATCCATGGAGGGTCCGATCTGAAACCTGGCGGTAAAGTCTGGCTGGAGTTTGACAAGAACAAGCTACATCTCTTCGACAAGGAAACCCTTCAAGCACTCGCGACGCGACCCGTCTGAACTCTACAAATCATGAACTCGTCCCACTAGAGTGATTGTGAGCGGGGATTTCTTTGGTTAAGACCATGCATGTCCCGAACGATATCGGCGGGAACGGGACGGTCGTGAGGTGGATGAAGAAGGAAGGCGCGCGGTTCCAGAAAGGGGAGGCCATGTTCGAGGTTGAAACCGCAAAGACGACAATTCGGGTTGATGCTCCCGAGGCAGGAACGCTTCTAAGGATAACAGCGATCGAAGGGACCGCCGTCTTCTCAGGTAGCGCGGTAGCCCTCTACGCGGCGGAGGGTGAACCAATACCCCCGGAACTTTCCGAACCAGCTTCTCCTGCAACGCTTGTCATCAGACTCCTCGACGAGAAAAATAGGCTGGTCACCGCTGCCAGCGTTAGCGTAGATGGACAAGAATTGGAACGGGCACCCGATGGCGCGTTTAAGATTGGTGGGTTGGCTCCTACCTCGCACACTGTCTCGGTTAAGGCGCCTGGATTCTTGGAGAAGATACTCGTCATTAGGCTCGCGGAGGGGGGGACGGCGAATCACGAGCTCAACCTAATTTCGATTGAAGGGCTCCGTGGAAGTCTGAGGTAAGGGCTGGGAAGCCGACCCTAAGAGATATCGAGATTAGAGATCAATCATTCAGCGTCTACCTCTGATTGAACCCATGCTGAGTCCTTTTACCAGTTGTTTCTGGATAATGTATCCCAAGATTATCACTGGTATCACTGCCAAAGTGCTGAGTGCTGCCATAGGACCGAGGGCGGGTCCACCACCGAATTCGTACTTGAATAACTGGACAGGAATCGTGGTGGAATTGTATTGAGTTAAGATCAGGGCGATACCGAACTCAGTCCAACTCAAGATGAAGACAAAGAGCGCCGACGCAGCGAGGCCCCCCTTGACTAACGGCAGGATTATCCTAAAGGGAATGGACCATTTGGTGACCCCATCCAACGCCGCCGCCTCCTCAACTTCTTTTGGAACATCATCGATGAACCCCCTCACTATCCATATAACAAACGCGACGTTGACACCCAGGTATATCAGGACCAATCCTTCCACGGTGTCAACCAACGAGAGTGTCTGAAAGAAAACCAGCAGGGGTATCACTACGGCCACCGGGGGAAGCATGCGGGAGGTCAAGACGAAGAAGTAGGTCACTGCGCCGCCAGTCTTGTATCGAGATATGCTGTAGGCCCCCATGTAACCTATGGCGACCGCAGCCACCGTCGTGCCGATCGCTGCGAGGAGGCTGTTTCTGAACGCGTAGAATGAAGGAACGAGAACTCCCCCCACCACCGTTATGCTCGGAGCAGGCAAACCAAAAATTGCCGCGTAGCTGTCGAGCGACGGGTGTGCCGGTATCCACACCACCGGTCGGGCGAACCATTCGAAGGGGCTCTTCAGGGAACTAGTTACAAGCCAGAACAAGGGGAACAGTGCGAAGAGCGCCGCGACAAGCATCGTCGCGTAGTAGATCAACTTCTTACCCTTCAAATTTCTCACTCCGCCTTCGGTAGCAGCGGCTTCGATGCCCAGAGAGTCACGATGACAATGGCGATGAATATCACTATCGCACCGGCGGATGCCCACGCGACCCTTGCAAATTGAATCGCAAATTTATAGAGGAATATCGATATCGTCTCGGTCGTGGTCCCTGGGCCGCCCTGAGTCATGATAAATGGCACATCGAAGATCTTGAAAGCCTCAAGGCTCCTGATTATCAGAGCTATCGTTATGATGGGTCTTAGCATTGGCAACATTATCCTCAGAAAGATTTGCCTTTCGGAGGCGCCCATCACCCTAGCCGCCCGGATCGGGTCGGATGGTAATGCCGTCATGCCAGCGTACATCAGCAGGAACATGAATGGTGTCCACTGCCAGGCGTCGGCCAGGATGACGGCCGATAAAGCGCTCCACGGAACGTGCAACCAATCGACGGCCACCACCGTTCCAGAGACCCTGCTGAGCACATCGTTAATGGCCCCCTGAGTAGAGAAAATCGTCTGGAATGTGAAACCTGAGATTGCTGGTATCACCATCATAGGGACGAGGAAGATTGAGGCGAAGACCGCCTTGCCGCGAAAATCCCAGGAGAAGAAGGCGAGAGCAAGAACCAATCCGACAGCAAACTCCAAGGTGACCGCGCCGCCCACTATGAGGAGAGTGTTCACGATCGCCTGCTGGAACCTTTCCGTCGTCAGTATGGAGACGTAGTTCTGCGCTCCCACTATTGGGGAAGCATACCACGGTCCGGTTATCGGTGACCAGTCGGTCAAGCTCAAGTAGATGGCCAGGGCAAATGGGACGATGAGAACGAAGTTGAGGATCACTTGAAGGGGCATAACGAGCAACACGTTAAACCCGAACTTCCGCCTCAGCCAGCTTGTTCGACCTTTGTTAGCCAACTGGACACCGAGCTCTCGGCAACTTCCTCAAAATCGGGAAGAAAAGAAAGCGACAAGTCGCTCTCTTTTCATTCAGTGCTTCAACTGATTCCGTGAAGCGTTTTGAGTGCTGGCGGGAATGTCTTCATTACGTACTGCCATCGCTGATATTGTGCATCTCGCCCGAGCCGGTCCATGACGCCATCCGTGCCCTGCTGCATCTTCCTGACCGTTGTATCTATGTCTTGGACATCCGTGAAGTACGCATTCATCTGGGTCCCCCACAGGTCCTGGAGCTCGTGCAGTCCGGCGAGCTGCCAGGTGCCGCACAAGGCTTGGAACTGGACATCGAAGGCTTCCGACGCTCCTCGGCGTCCGGGTTCTATACCAGGATTGGGTGGCCACACGGCAAAGAAGGTCCCTATCATCCTTTCGTCTACTCCGTGGCACGTCCTGAAGTAGTCCGAGATGGCGCCAGGATTCGCGAGTTCTTGGGTGCTGATCTCAGGGTCGGTCAGCCACTGACCAAACAGGTACGGCACGTCGGGGACTGCCGATGTGAGTTTCCCGTACTTCTCGACGATGTAGGATGTCTGGTCGTACAGCACGGTTACTCGGATCAGCTTGTTGTCCACCTTGTAACCCGGGGTCAAGTATACGCCAAATCCCTGTCCCCCTACGGGACCGCTTGCAGAGAACTGTGCGACTGAAGCCCATGAGATGGTCTGGAAGACCTGCTTGTTTGCATAGTTTGGATACATCGTCGGCCAGGAAGATGTGAAAGCGTCTCTCGCCTGGTACGCCACCAGGGCTTTCATGTCCTGCAGCGCCTTCCTGGTTATCTGGTTGTCCAGGGTTACGTTCTTGTTGCTATCGAAGAGAAGGCCTCCGAGTTCGAGGAAGCGAATTCTGAATTCAATGTTGCTGAACCACGTATCCCTGAAGAAGTACGCTCCCCGGAGAGTTGAGGTCGTCCCATCTGGGAGAGTCTGTTCCGTACCTTTGTAGCCGTCGAAGAACCTGGCCATATCCAGGACCTGATCCCACGTGTCGGGTCCATTCACCGGTAGCTGATAGCCGAATTGAGTCTCGAAGGCGCTTTGCAACTTGGGATTGGTGACCAAGTCCCTCCGATTGTAGTAGCTGAACCAGTCCCCGCAACCCGGGAATCCCCAGTACTTCCCATCGGAGGTGTAGTATCCTTGGGCAAACACAGGGACCACTTGGCAGTTACCAGTTCTAATATCCGGCTGGTATTTCGTCTCGAAGTCAGTGAGATCTAGGGCAACGCCTGCGTTTATGAAGTCGACTAGGAAGTCAATCCTCTGCCCCAGGAAGTCCCATGTTCCAGCCTTCGTCGTGGCCTCCGAGATAGCTTTGTCGTATAACTGCAAGTCATTGAGCAGATCGATCTCCACAGGTATCCCCGTTAGGTCTTCCCATTTCGTCAGCATATTGATAGAGGTCTGTATTGTCTTCCCTGTGTAGGGGTCTGTCCGCACGTCTCCCGCTTTCGGAGTCATGTTGCCCGCGCGGAAGGCGGCTTCGAGAAACCTGATCTTTGCACCGGCGGGAATCTTGCCTGCGGCCTTAAGTGCCTTCACGGCGTTCACGGCTCGCTCCGCAGGAGTGGCACCCAAGCCAGCCGCAGAAGTCGTGGCTTGGGTCGCTGTGGTTGTAACGGTTGTGGTGCTCGACTTGCCCGGTGATACTGACGTCCCCGCAAGGTATCCACCAGCCCCGGCTACTATTGCAACTCCAATGGCAGCTCCGGCGGCTGTTGCTTTGGCAATGGCTTGGCGACGAGTAATCTTGCGATTGAAGAATTGTAGGTTTTCTATGTCGATATCTTCAGAATCGACCAACGGAATATCGAACGGTTGCCCCTTATATGAACCTTTACGTAACCTGGTTACGTCACGGTAAGATGCAGATTAGTTCAAGGCATAGCAGGACTCGTTGGCTTGAACTATCTCGCGCGAGTGCCCGAGAGTGGGTGGGGCCGAGCGAAGGCTTAGGTAGCTACTTACGTTCTTTTCGGAACGGACGACGTCGTCTGTAGTCCTCCGCCATCTCAGACATCGTAACCCAACGAATTCCCTCATGACCGTTGATGTACTCTATCATTCTCTCGTGAACAAGTAACACCTGAGGGCGGCCGCTCACGTCGGGATGAATCGTGAAAGGAAAGATCGCGTAGTCGTACTCACGGTACACCCAGTCGAACTGGTCGCGCCACATCTGCTCGATGTCGCGAGGGCTGACCCAGCCGTGACTATTGGGCGCCTTTTTGATGAACATCATGGGGGGAAGATCGTCCATGTACCAGTTCCCCGGGAGCTCGACGATGTCTATCTCTCGCCCTCGTTGGAGTGGTTTCATCCAGTATGAGGCGGGCTTTGAGTAGTTGATCTTCGTCCACTTCTCGCCAACACGAGCGTAGTATGGTAGAAAGTCATGGTGTCCTTCACTATGGTCGTACTTGAAGCCATACTTCAAGAGTATCTCCGGCGTAGCCGATGACATCTCCCACCAGGGGGCCACGTATCCCTGAGGTGGTTTTCCCGCAACTTCTTTGATGAGAGACACACACTTGGCCATGACGTCCTCCTCCTGCTTTCGCGTTAGCGCGATGGGGTTTTCGTGCGAGTATCCATGAGCTCCTATTTCGTGCCCCGCTTCCGCGACCGCCTTGCACTCCTTCGGGAACGTCTCGATCGAGTGACCTGGAATGAACCAGGACGTCCTGATCTTGTATTTTTCGTACAATTTTAACAACCTGGGAGTGCCCACCTCGCCTGCAAACAAACCGCGCTGAATATCGCTCGGAGAGTCCTCCCCGCCGTATGAACCGAGCCAACCAGCCACAGCATCTATGTCCACACCGTACCCGCAAAGAATCTCTTTCATCGGGGTCAACTATTGACGGTTGAGTTATTTAGGTTTGTTCCGATAATTCTCCCGGCGTTGGTACCTGGAAAAACCCGGTTCCTTCGCTACGCAGGTCGTCAAATCCATCGAGCGAAACCATCTGCCAGACGCAGGAATCCTCTTCTCTTTGAAGACTTAAGTGCACACGACGGTAGACCAAAGAGCCCCCAGTTTGAGGTTTGGCCTCGTTTTCTGCAACCAGAGCTTGACCTCTGACCACATGCCCGCTGTCTTCGCGGAAACACTCGAACAAACACTGTTGGCTGAGAAGTTTGGCTACGAGAGCGTCCTAGTTTGCGAGCATCACCTGCTCCCTGATGCTGGTTACTTTCCGCAGCCTTTGATTGCGGTGGCCGGATTAGCCTCCGCAACAAAGAAGATCAGAGTGGGTACAGGAATAATGTTACTTCCGCTTTACCATCCCCTGCACGTTGCGGAGATGGCGGCCACCATCGACATCATGTCGAAGGGTCGTTTGATATTGGGTGTAGGACAAGGATACAGGCCAGAGGAGTTCAATGGTTTCGGCGTTTCACTCCACAACCGCGGAGAGCTGCTCGAAGAAAACGTGAAGATGATAAGGGATCTCTGGACGAAAGACAAGGTGGCGATTCATGGAAAGTTCCACGACATCCCGGGGATAACCCTGAGCCCAAAACCGGTGCAGAAGCCCTCGCCACCCATATGGGTCGCTGCGAAGAGCGAAGCTGCCGTGCGAAGGGCAGCGCGAATCTGCGACGCCTACTTTATGGACCCGGTGACGCCTCGGCTAGTACTCAAACAGAGAAGGCTCGCGTTCAAGGATGAGTTGAAGAAACTCGGGAGGGATCAAGCTCGCCGTGAGGTTCCCTTGTTCAGGGAAGCTTATGTTGCCAGGACAGACGAACAGGCCTGGAAAGATGCTCTGGAACCGGTTCTACACATCTACAAAGAGTACTACCTCTGGGGGCACATGCAGGACGAGGAGGGCAACCCGGTTGACCCGAAGAACGTCAGCTACGAGCAGTTCTTGGAGCTATTGAGGAAGCGGTTCATCATAGGAGGTGCCGATACCTGCATCTCACAGATAGAAAGATACAAGAAGGATGTCGAGACGGACCATGTGATCTTCAGGATTCACTTTCCCGGGCTGAGTCACGGGAAAGCCCTATCTGCCATAAGATTATTCGCAGAGAAGGTCTTGCCCCACTTCGAGTAGCATGGCGTCGCAGCGCCCACACAGGACTCACTGAAGGCCAATTTGGTCAGCCCCGGCATCTGTTTTGGTATGCCTGGTGTGACAGTTTTCCCGTTCGGATGGGCCTGTCAACGGAATCTCGAGAAACCCTTGTCTCCAACAATCGCCGAGTGCTCACGGGTTACCATTGACGGGGGTCGATAGTCTCCACGCGAATCTCCCTACTCGTTCTTCGGAATCTCAGGGCATCCCCGATTCGCAGCGCAACCATGACGGTGGCCGTAGCCGTCGTCGTCAGTCTTGTCTTCTCGACGACTGCACTGGCGATTGGTGTAAGCCGAAGTACCAGCCTGGGCGCGGCTCGCTTTGGGGCAGATCTGATGGTCTTGCCCACGGCTACCCCGGGGGCATACACGAACTTGAAAGTCGCCTCGCCTATCTTTGTGGTTCCGCCTTCAAATCAGTACCTTAATGGGAGCGCGCAGCTGGAGATACGGAGGATTAGCGGTGTCGATGCCGTCTCCGCGCAACTATACGTGACCACGTTGAACGCGTCAGAGGGCTTTACTTCACCGTTGCGACTCGTCGCATTTGATCCTCAGACGGACTTCACGATTCAGCCGTGGCTCTCACCAAGCGCGAACACGAACCTGGACAGAGACACCGCGCTGGCTGGTTCAGCAACCGGGCTTAAACCCGGGGACCGGGTCAGCTGGAGCGGAGTAGCTCTGAAGGTGGTTGGTATATTGGAACCGACCAACAGCAGCGCTGACAATACGGTCTTCTTTCCCATAAAGACGGCCTACGAAGTGGCAGAGAACCGCTCGACGCAGACTCGGTTCACCAGCGGCGAGGTGTCGGGGCTAATGATTAAGCTGGCACGAGGCGCAACACTCCAGGATATAGACCCGCGACTGAGGGCCTCGCTCCCGCCGTACACGACTGTACAACCAGCAGAGCTCGCTCATCAGACGAAGGTCGAAACCGCCGGCATCGCGACGTACGAGCTCTTAGTCTCAGGAGTTATGGGGGGGTCCGTGATAATCTTAATCTCATTGCTCTTTTCGATGACAGTGAACGAAAGGAGGCGCCACCTGGGACTGTTGCGCTCCCTCGGCGCCACCAAGGGGTTTGTCTTTCGATCTGTCTTCATGGAAGCGGCACTGGTGGCTCTCTTAGGAGGTGTGCTTGGCCTCGCACTCGGGGAGGTGGTCCTCATCCTGGCTGGGAACTACGTAGAAGGCGCCTTCGGCATAACCCTATTGCCGCTTTCGCTCCTCGAAGTGAATATCCTGGGTGTGATCTCGGTCCTTACAGGAGTTGGAATGGGTGCTGCGGGGGCAGCCTATCCTGTCCTGCTGGCCGCAAGGCTTGATCCGTACGAAGCAATCAGGAAGGGCGAGTAGACGCTAAGCTTTCGCACCTCACGAGGCACCCTCGTTCTTTCGTGCGGGATATGAGAAGGTCATTCATTCTTTCTTAGGGCGCATCTGAGCGCTGGGCGTAGAGTGCACGAGCTTCCTAGAGCATTTAATAGGCAGCCTGAAGAAAGTGAACGTCCTTATGACCCTAAAGAGGGGGCCCCTCACCGCGGGTCTTCTGGTCGGAGCCGCCGGTCTTGTGTTAATGACAGCCTTCTCGACGACGGACCCATTTCTACTGCAGGCCCAGCTAGGAATCGGAGGATTGGCAGTCTTGATCGGATTGTACTTCGTACTTGTGGTATCGTGGCGGAAGCCACCCGTGAACCTGCAGAACCCCCCCTGGATTAGGACGCTCATACGTAGGGAGGCTAGTGGAAGGTTCTTGAGAACTTTTGCAACCGGAGCTGCAATAGCCCTCGTTGTTGGCGCGCTGTTCGCGACAAATCTCCTGACGAGCGGCGCCGCCTACAGCGTAAATCAGGTAAGGAACAGGCTCGGGGCGGATCTGGTAGTGCTTCCGCAGGGTAGCAGCCTCTCCCCACAGCCATTCTACACTCTCGTCTACACCCCGCAATCAACGCACATCAACCGTAGTCTTGTGAGCGTTCTCTCCGATGTGGCTGGGGTCAAGGAGGTTTCTCCGCAGCTTTATCTCACGGAATTCAGTCCCGGCGGGTGCGGCGCTCTAGACAAGGTCTACTTGATTGCGGCCGACCCTCAGAGCAATTTCATGCTCAAGAGCTGGCTTCCCGCGAACGTAACCCAGCCTCTTACCGGGACCGGGGCGGTGGTTGGGTTCAATGTTCCCGCCTTCTACCTTCTACAGGACCAGGGAAAGTTCTATGGGACCCAGCTCGCGGTGCAGGCTAGGTTACCAGCGACAGGGACATTCATCGACCATGTGATTTTCATCTCTTTCAGCACGGCGGACGCCATGTTGGCATGGCAGACCACGAACACGACGGCCAGCGCTACCCAGTCCGCGGGGAAGGGTTACAACTACTGGCTACCACCCCTCTCCTTCCAGCCGGGTCAGGCGAGCGCCTTCTTTGTGAAGCTTGAAGACGGGACGAGTGCCACCGCAGCCGCAACAAGGGTGCAGTCCTCCATTGGCAATGTTCATGCCTTCACGCTCGACTCCGTTGTCAAGTCGGCTAGCATTAGGTACTCAGGTCTTCTTTCCACCTTTTCGATTTCGGGGAACCTCGTTTGGCTCGGCGCGTTATTCTTGGTCAGCGCCGTGACCTACTTGGGGGTAAACGAGAGGAAGGGAGAGATAGGTTTGATGAGAGCCGTGGGAGCCCCTCGCCGGTTCGTAGCGAGGCTGATCATTGCTCAAACGATTGCTCTAACCACGATATCGGGGCTCCTAGGCGTCGTGGTGGCCTGGGTCGTCTTCAACTGGTTCTCGACCTCGATAGTCATGACAGTGGGCCTGCCTTTCTCCGTCCCACCTCCTCTACAACTCGCAGAGCTTCTGGCTCTCTCCACTGCACTCTCCGCGCTTACGGGAACTCTCGCCTCCCTGTGGCCGGCGAGAGTCGCGACCCGCACGGAACCATACGAGGCTGCTAGGCTCATTTCGAGGTAGTTGTGTGACTGTGATTTGGGATCCGGGAAACCCCTTCGCGTGCGTGCGTTTTCAGCTGAATGTTTGGTGGCCGGCCCTACCAGCCTATGGCGTAAGCGGTATTTCCATAAATCATCTTGGGGGATGCGCCTCCTACAATAATCCCTCTCTCCGAATCGCGCATTACGGCTGAAACTCTCCCGTTCTCCCAATCTCCAGTCTCCTCAACAATGTGACCTTTCGATCGCAGCTCTTCCGTCACCCGAGAGGGGATCCTTCCTTCAACGATGATTTTGCCAGGCTCTGCGGTCCGAGGATAAAATGAACTCGGGAAGTGTAGTGTGTGGAAAGAAGGGGCGTCGATTGCTTGCTGGAGGTTCATCCCAAATTCGGCGTAATTGAGAAAGAATTGGAGTGACCACTGATCTTGCATGTCGCCACCAGGAGTGCCGAAAACCATGAAAGGTTTCCCATTCCTAAAGGCGAGGGATGGCGTTAGTGTCGTCCTGGGCCTTTTTCCAGGGGCAAGGGCGTTGTTTCTTCTTGCATCCAGAAAGAACATCTGGCCTCGCGTACTGAGAGCGAATCCCAAGCCTTCTATGATCGGGGAGGAGTTTATCCAACCCCCACTTTGTGTCGCTGATACCATATTCCCTTCCCTATCCACCGCGTCCAGGTGAGTGGTGTCGCCCTGTCGAGTCTTTCCGGCCACGTTTGAGGCGGCCTCAGGGACGAGTCCGGCTTCAACCGACAGACGAGCGTGATTCATGTCGATTTCCTGCCCTCTCTTTCTGGCATACTCCTTGGAGAGGAGCTTCTCGAGAGGTACCCTGTCAAAATCAGGATCGCCGTAGTATTTCTCCCTGTCAGCGAATGCCATCTTTGCTGCCTCTACAAACAGGTGAATGTAGTCGGAGGAGTTGTGCCCAAGACTGGGCAGATCAAAGCCCTCTAGAATGCCTATCTGTTGTAAGAAGACTGGTCCCTGTGTCCATGGACCGCACTTGTAGATTTCGAAGTCTCTATACCCGCAAGATACTGGCCCTTCTATCCTTGTTTTGTACCTTGCGAAGTCTTCGTAGGTCAAGAGACCCCTATGTGGATGTCCGGTAGCATCCATTATCTCATTCTTGCTGATAAACTCCTCAATCTTTCTTGCTATTTTCCCCTCGTAGAACTCCCTTCTCACCGCGTCAAGTCTCCCGCCTCGATCTGTATGAGAGCTGGTCCTCTCTGCTCCTACTAGTGATCTTAGGGTTTGTGCTAGCTCCTGTTGTCTTAAGACATACCCCTCCTCCGGGAGTTGCGAATTAGGGAGGAAAATCCTGGCAGTGGTGGGCCATTCTCTAACGAACCTCCCTGCATTTGCAGCGATCAGGTCTCTGAGGGCGAGCTGCAAAGGATATCCATCCTCTGCCAACTCTATTGCAGGTTGTGCAACCTGAGCAAAACTCATCGTGCCGAACCTGGTGAGCACTTCGACCCATGATCCAACGACTGACGGGACGACAGCAGGAAGGAATCCATCCCCCGGAATCATCTCTATTCCTCGCGATTTGAACCAATCAATTTTGGCCTGAAGGCCAGCTGGACCCTGGCCACTCACCGCAACGACTCTTTCCTCCTTCGCCACATAGATTAGCATTGGGACCTCTCCACCGATGCTATTCATGTGGGCTTCGAGGACGGCTAAAGAGAGTCCGATCGCCGCTGCGCTGTCTATGGCGTTGCCGCCGCGTTCCAATATCCGCATCCCGGCAACTGCAGCGAGATAATGACCAGCTGCTACTACGGCCTTCGTCCCCATGATCAGGGGACGAGTGGTAAAGATGCTCATCTTCCCCTTGCGTTAAGGGTAGCGACCAAATTTATGCATATTTGACTCTTGCAAAACCATGAAGCGGGCAATATCTAAATACCTTACACGACTCGACCGGCCAAACGCAATGAAGATTGGCCTTGTCCAAGCGTCCGCGGCTTCCAAGAAGGAGAAGAACGTTGAGAGGGCTGTTCACCTTATCGGCGAAGCCGCCAAGAAAGGAGCCGGGATCGTTTGCCTTCAAGAACTTTTCTCGACGCGGTATTTCTGTGTCTTTCAGGAGCCCAAGTACTTCGATCTTGCGGAGTCGGTCCCTGGACCAACGATTAATACGTTAGCCGAGGTCGCCAGAGAGAATTCTGTGGCTGTCATCGCGCCGATCTTCGAGGCCGATACAGAAGTTCCAGGAACGTTCTACAACAGTGCCGCAGTAATCGATAGAAAGGGGAGAATACTCGGCAAGTATAGGAAGACGCACATCCCGCAACTGGTAGGATATCAGGAAAAGTTCTACTTCAAGCCCGGTAACATGGGATACCCCGTCTTCGAAATTCCCGGCCTCAAATTCGGGCTAGTCATCTGTTATGACAGGCATTTCGAAGAAGGTCCGAGGATTCAGGCACTCAAGGGAGCCCAGATTGTCTTCGTTCCCACCTGCACCGGAACCTACCCTGAGCTGTGGGAGTTAGAGTTAAGGGCTCACGCGTCATTTAACACGATTTTCGTCGCCGGACTTAATCGATGCGGAGTTGAGTTCCCAGAGCAGCCCGCGAGATATTTCGGGAAGAGCCTTGTAGTCGACCCGAAGGGAGAGATAATAGCTCGAGCGGGAGAAGAGGAAGCCGTGCTCGTTGCTGACCTGAACCTTGAAGAAGTCAATGACAGGAGGAAAAGCGCTCCTTTCTTAAGGGACAGACGACCGGACCTTTATGGCGAACTGACCAGGTCGATGTAGAAGCCCCGATCTATTTCTTTTTCTTCTTTTTCTTCTTCTCTTCCTCTTCCGCAGCTCTAAACGCTTTTGTCCCAACGACTTCGAGTCTCGGCATACCTGTGAGCATGGCCATTATGATCAGCGCCTCAGCCAATTCTTCAGTCTTCGCGCCCGCCTTTATCGCAGCCCTTGCGTGAGCTATCGCTCCCTCGGTGTTGTTGGTGATTGAATCCAACACCACGTACAGAATCTCCTTGAACTTCAAGGGCAAGGCTCCGCCTTGCGGAGTGTCCTTCATCACAGAGCTTCGCATGGCAAAATATGATTCGAGTGTATCTGGCTTGTACCTTGAAAGAATATCTGCAAAGTCAGGAACCCAGCCCAGATTCTTCTCAAAATAGCGAACTATTTCCGCCGATTTCATACTCGTCCCGCAGGGAGGGAGAGCTGTCATTCTTTAATAAAGCTGAGGTGGAGAATGCGGAGGTCTGCGGTCCCGAAGAAGGCTGCAATGCCCCGGTTCACCATATAGACTGGTTTTTGCAAAGAACCCAGCTCTCGACAAGCAATTCATCAAACGTGGGCTTTATCCTTACGCGCCTTCGAAGCGGTTTCGGACCGATGAATACTGCTGAGCGTTCACTGAAGTTTTGCGGTTCAAATAGGTGGTGCGTGCATGCGTCGACTGGCGGAGCATTTGTTCAAGAGTTCCGATGCGAAAAAAGTGAAAGCCGCAGGAGTTCGCTGTAGAGCCGTTAATTCTGACGGGCCCACAGTCGAACATATTGTCCGGGAGGCACAAGATCAGCGAGTCGACTTGATAGTTATCGGCACCATGGGTTCAGGCGCTATTGAGCGCACCCTCCTTGGAAGCGTATCGCCGGGCGTAGTCGCGCAAGCCCCCTGCCCCGTCACCATGGTTAGGTGGTAGTCGCTCCGACTTGTCTGGCCAACGAGTCTTGACTCATTCAGCAGCGTGGATAACGTTGAGTTTGGCTGCGATAGTTGGATTCTTTACACTCTTTGCGATTCTCACCGTGTCACCACTACTCACGCCAATAATCGACGAACTCTCGTTGACATTCGCTGAAGGGGGCCTCCTCTTCTCTGTTCTCGTTGCGATGATCGTAGTTGGGGCATTGATTGGCGGATATGCAGGCGACAGACTCGGAATAAGGAAAGCCCTGGGGTCAGGTGCGGTGTTAGTCGGGGTCGGCGCCCCGCTGAGGGGCCTTGCAACTGGGTACCTTAGCCTGCTTCTCTTTATGGCTCTCGTGGGGCTGGGCTATGGCTTCCTGCTCCCCAACCTTCCCAAGTTGGCCGAAGGCTGGTTTCCTCCAAAGCAGCTAGGCGTAGTAACGGGCGTCTACATGGCCAGTCTGTACGCTGGTGCGGCCTTCGCCATTTCAGTAACGCTTCCGATCTACTCAATTCTTGCAAGCTCCTGGCGAAATACTCTACTGTTCTCCGGCTCCATCAGCGCGTTGGTCGCTGCGGCTTGGTGGCTCGGCGCCCGCGATCCGCCTTCGGCGAACGTGCTCAACGGCACAAAGGGTAATCATGGGGAGGGTGACAGGGTTTGGGCGAAGGGTCAGGTATGGCTGGTTGCTCTCCTTCTCACGAGCATGAACGTCTTCTTCTACACGCTCGGGGGATGGCTGCCAACTATCTTCGTGGAGCGCGGGAGCTCAGCTTATGTTGGGAGCCTGATGGCTTCGATGGCTTATTTTCTGGCCGTCCCAGCAACGCTGATCATTCCTTTTCTTTCAGGCGTCGTGGGCCGCCGTAAACCCTTTCTGTGGATCCTAGCACTCGCCGCCGCTGTAGCCTCCTACGGGCTCTTGGTCGCACCAGTGGGGTTCGGATGGTTCTTGTCCGCTGTCCTCGGCTTTGCAACCTCGGGAATCATGGTGATCTGCTACATCCTTCCTGTGGAGTTATTCCCGCCGTCGGCCTTGGGTAGGGCATCTGGAATAATCGTCTCAATCGGGTTTCTGGGAGGGATCGTTGGCCCATTCATAGCGGGGCTCCTCCGCGATGAGACGCGGAGTTTTGCTGGGGTGATAATCCTTCTCGTCATTTCAGCAGTCTTCGCGGCGGCGATCGCCACGCCCATTCGGGAAACTGGAGGAGTGGGAAGGGATAGGGTCGAGGGAGCGAGCACACGGGTGAGGTTTTAGAATCGCACCTTGACTCCGGCGATCTCTTCCAGGACTGTTACGATTGCGACGTGATCTTTTTCGCTCAGACCTTTCGCCTTCGCGAGCTGGTAGAGCTGTTCGACGGCGCTCGTCAGGAAGAGAGGGACACCGTGAGCCCTTCCGAGTGCGGTTATGAGCGATAGGTCCTTTGCTGCGATCCTAACAGAGAATCCAGGCTCAAAGTTGCCTTTGGCTATCTGATGCGGAATCTTATACTCGACAGCGTAGCTCCTGCCGGTCCCTGTAGAGATGACTTCGTGCAGGATCTTCGGATCGATGCCTGCCTTTACGCCGAGCACGAATCCTTCGCAGGCCGCCGCCGTATTTGCCAGGGAGCAGAGATTATTGACGAGTTTTGCAATGCAGCCCGCTCCCGACGGACCTACGTGGAGAACATTTTTCGCAATCGCTCTGAAGATCGGTGTACACACTTCGAAAATCTGTTTGTCTCCGCCGACCATAATTGTCAGGGTGGCCGCTCTCGCGCCGTGCGGTCCACCGCTGACAGGAGCATCGAGAACCGATACGCCTTTCTCCTTCGCCTCCTCAGATATCCTGTAAATTGTTTCTGGCAGGATCGTGTCGGTCGTTATCAGTATCGAGTGGTCTCTCACTCCATCCAAGACGCCCTTCTCCCCGAGAATCACCTCCTCAAGACTTTCTGGCGAAGGAAGAGATGTCATGATGACATTGCAATTTGATGCTACCTCTTTCGGGTCAGAACAAACGCGCGCGCCCTTCGAGGCAACCGCAGCCATTGAGTCTCTGTCGATGTCGTACACCGCCAGGGTGAAACCCGCGTTCAGGAGATTGGCAGCCATGGGCCCGCCCATCTTGCCTAATCCGATGAAACCGATCTTGAAGTCCAATTCTTCGTTAAGAAGAAATATGTCTCTTTCTTAAGCATGCTTCCCAAAAGTTCGATGACATCTCCTCGCGAGGGGCTGCCCCTCTTGCATTCTTTGTGGGAGACTGTCGTCGCTTTTCTGCTCGGTCAAGGTTGGGAAAGTTTATACAACATCATTGAGTCTCCGGAATCGTGTTAGTTCCGAAGTCGGATGAGGTATTGGATCTAACTGTCAGGCATACGTACGGGACGTGGCGGTATCAGCGTGGATGGAAGCCTCTTCACATTGTCGATGCTGAGGGCTGTTATTTCCTTGATGCCGCTGGGAAGAAGTACCTTGATTTTTCGTCTCAGCTCATGTGCTCAAACCTGGGGCACAAGAACAAGGCGGTAATCGATGCGATATGTAAACAGGCAAAGGAGTTGCCCTACATCTCTCCTGGATTCGCGACCACGGTACGAGCGGAATTAAGCAAGTCACTTCTGAAATTACTGCCGGAGGGCCTGGAGAAATTCTTCTTCACCACTTCGGGTACTGAGGCCAACGAAGCTGCGATCAAGATCGCGAGGCTATTCACCGGAAAGCACAAGATAATCTCGAGGTACCGTTCGTATCATGGTTCCACAGCGGGCTCGATCGCCGCGACTGGTGACCTCCGCAGGTGGACCGCAGAACCTGTGGGCAAGATGGATGGAGTGATCTTTGCACCTGACGCTGACACGTATCGTTCTCCCTTCGGCTCAGATCATCCTAACCCGGGGATAGCAAGCGCTGAATACATCGACTACATGATAAAGAACGAAGGCAATGTTGCCGCCATAATGCTAGAGCCGGTCGTTGGAACTAACGGGGTCTTGGTTCCCCCAAAAGAATACCTTCCTATGGTGAGGGAGATTGCTGACAAGAACGACGTTCTACTCATTGCCGACGAAGTAATGTCTGGGTGGGGCAGAACGGGCGAATGGTTCGCTGTCAATCACTGGAAGGTCAAGCCCGACATCCTCACAACTGCTAAGGGCATAACCGGAGCATACGCGCCTCTAGGGCTTACAGCGACAACGAGAGAGATCGCCGATTACTTTGAGGACCACTACTTTGCGCACGGACACACGTATGAAGCGCATCCGCTCACGTTGGCGCCTGCCGTAGCCGCAATAAAGGAGTACTTGCGGCTGGACCTGATCACAGAAGCAAAAAAGAAAGGTGCTTACACGGGGAAGAGACTGAGCGAGTTGAAAGAAAAACACGAATCTGTGGGAGACGTCAGAGGGATAGGACTCTTCTGGGCTGTCGAATTAGTAAAGAATAGGAAGACAAAAGAACCTTTCACCAATCCCAAAGACAAGCTGTCTGGCAAGGCGTCTGTTCTTGACAGGATGGCGTCTGAGATGATGTCTAGGGGCGTATACATCCTGAATTGGTTGAGTCATTTTGTAATCGCGCCTCCATTGATAATAAGTCGAAACGAGATTGATCAGGGCATTGATGCTCTGGACGAGTCGCTGAACATTTCTGACAAAGAAATAGAATAGAACCCGAGTCCGGTCGGAGTGCTTTACTCAGGGATTGGGATTCTGTCGATGCCAGATGAGCGTGTTTATTGCGCATCGAAGAGATACCCACTTGTGTCGACAACGAAAGTTCCCAAGATTTAATACGGCGGGGTGGAATGAGAGCCACTGCCGATTCCTCTGAATTATCTGCGGTCAATTGCTGAAACGATTCATGGTGAAGGGTTGGGCGAGCGCTGGCAACTTGTCCGAAATGACGTACTCCGAAACTAGATCGGCGGTGATGGGGGCGAGGAGGATTCCATTTCTGAAGTGCCCCGTCGCCATTACCAAGCCCTCGACGTTGGTGCCACCTAAGATTGGCGCGCCGTCCGGGCTACCTGGCCTTGTTCCCGCCCACGCCTCTCCCAGTGGAAGAGTGTCGATGTCCGGGATGACAGCTAGAGCAACGGTGAGAAGCTTGGAGATGGCGCCAGCCGTGACCTTTGTGTCGAACCCTCTCTCCTCCACAGTCGCTCCTATCAGTAGCCTTCCATCCCTTCTCTGGACTAAGAAGGTGTCGGCGTAATGAATCACGTGAGAGAGCAATCTCCTTCCCTCAGGGACCTTCACGGAAATCACCTGTCCCTTGACAGGTCTGACGGGAGGACGTATTCTTTCTTCTAACCCGGGGATGCCTGCCGACCAAGCTCCGGCCGCGATGATCACCTTGTGAGCTCGGATCGTGCTCCCGCCTGCGCTTACTCCGATTACCCTGCCGCCCTGAATCACGATTTTAGCTACCGAGGTTTTCTCCCGAAAGTCGCCAACGACAAGAAATGCCTTCTTAAGAGCGAGCGCCAGTTTCCGGTTGTCTACCCGGTGGACGAGTGGATTGAAGAGGGCGGACCTTACGCCGTACGACATGTTAGGCTCGAGAGACCGCAATTCCTTCCCGCTGACCCACTTCGCTCCAACTCTCGATTTTCGCAGTAGTGCGTACTGCCTTCTTAACTGGTCTTCCTCACGAGCTTCGAATGCGGGGAGCAGCGTCCCCTCCCTGCCGTAATCGATCTCAATTCCCGATTCTGATTCCACCTCTTTGGCGAAAGTCGGCCATAATCTGTGACTCTCGACGCACAACTTTGTGAAGGCGGGACCTCTTGGGTCATCACCTACCCTTGGAAAAAGAATGCCGAGAGCCGCCCAGGTCGCTCCGTGGCCAGCCTCACCTTTCTCAAGAATCAGTACCCTCAGTCCCCTTTTTGCGAGTTTCCATCCGATGGAGAGGCCGCATATTCCCCCACCAACGATTGCGACATCGTGAATCATTTCAATTTCAGTCCAGTGGATTTTTTGGGCGCGACGGGCGATATGGCTCTTTGAGCAACTGGCGGGGCCTGTGATTAATGAACCCTACTTCAGACTTCGGCGCGGCACCGTATCTTCCCCATCTCTCGTTAACTCGTGCACACAATTTATCCGGCGAAGTCTCCCTCTATGCTCTTGATGTCAAAGCGTACACCCAGCTTTGAGCCCTGGCATATCTTCACAGCGTGTAGGTGCCCGTCCCTTGCCAATGGCTACCCTCCTTCAAACCCCGCCACCTTCTCTCTAGTGGACGGAAGTGTAACCTCTGTGCGCCTCTTTTTGGAATCCTTGGATCTAGCTACTCGTCCTCCGAATACACAGTGCTTGCCTCTCACTCAACAACTCTTCGGGAGCGTGTGTTCCCGCTATCAACGCATCCCTCTCGCTGTAGTCAGTGCACCATTGAAAAAAAGCCTGTCTACCGGTGCGTGAAGATTTTTCGGAACTTCAACGATAGGCACGATTTGATACCTGAACGGTGGGGGCAACTCTCCCCTTAAACGATTCGAATGGATTCCCCCGTCGGTGTCAAATCATCCTCATGAGCAGGAGGTTCCCGCTTCGTCGAACTCCTTGCGTACCTGCCTCTCCTGCCCGTTTCAGGGAGAACGAACGCAAGCGCAACAATAAGCAATGCGCTGATGACAATGGCGACAAGCGTCGTGTAGAAGCTGCCTGACAAGTCTCTCAGCAATCCCGCCAGCCACGAACCAAACCCAATGCCAAGCCAACCCACGGAAAGGACAATGCCACTGGCAGAACCCAGATGTGAATAATCAACCAAGTCAGCGGGGAGCAGGAACCCCATCGCGAAAGGACCCGCTACCGCGCCACCCAGGACAGGGAGGATTATCCATGCGGCCGAAGGCGGAGCAATGATGAGTGAGGTGACCGCAAGAGCAGACGTTCCGGCGAACGCCCAGATAAAAGGCCGCCTAAGGCCCAGCCGACCGGAGAGGGTGGGAACGACAAACACCGTGAACATATTCGCGATCGAGAAGATCGATACCATCAAGCCCGCCTCCTGCCCAGAAGCGCCTCGCTCTGCCAAGAGCGTGGGAAACCACCCCACTTCTATCGAGAAGATTGAGGTGTTCATGAAGAGAGACGCCGCCACTACCCAGAGGGGAAAATTGCGTGCCACGGATCCCGGCAGTCCAAGAGACCCCTTCACCATGTCTTTACTCCCTCTTGGCTCCCTGACGACGATCAACCACACGGCCGAAAAGCTCAATGCAACCAACCCCCATGACCTCAGTGCTCCCTGCCAGCCACCAGTTGCTTCGGCAAGATACGTGGTCACTCCCGACGCGAGTGAGGCTCCGAGAGGAAAACCCATTACGTAGATTCCCGATGCGAGACCAACTGTCGACTTGGGGAACCAACCGTTTATTGCCTTGGGCAGGTTTGGTAGAGCTAGTCCGAGGCCTACAGCAAAGAGACCAGTGAAAAGGAGGAACGTAAGAAAGTCAACAGTGGTGCCTCGGAGCAGTCCGCCTAATCCGAGCAACACCCCACCCGCTCCTGCGACCCTTCTGATGCCGATTGAGTCCGCAAGAACGCCGCCGATCAGTGAGAACACCGATGTAATGACAGCGGGCAAGGTGAAGATGAGGCCTATTTCTGCGAAAGACGTGTGAAGTCCTTGGCGAATTGAATTGAGGACAGGTCCTGGGCTGAACAGCGTAAGATTCATTGACAAGGCGACGAGGGTAGCTGACGTTAGAACTGCCCAGCTGTACCTTCCTGAACGTTGCTCTCCCATCGGATGCATGACCTTCCCTGCGGGTTGGTAACTTCCAGTAAAATACCCACTGTTTCAGTGTCGAGAGGGCGTACTCGAACAACACGTTCATTCTCGCGTCACCGCGGTACATTAGGCCTCAATCCTAATAGGACCGATCAGAAAATCCTTATCACGAGAACGAAAAGATATCTGGCCGGATGCCCAAGACTAGCTGGAGCTCGCGCAAGACTCTCATCCTTGGCAGGAGCGACATCGAAGGCCTCCTAACAGTCGCTGAATACAACAACGCCGTCGAGAGAGCGTTCCGCGCGCACGGATTACACAAGTACAAGATGGATCCGAAGATGCACATCGTCATTCCAAAGTACCATGGTGAGTGGGAAGCGATGCCCTCCTACTGCGAAGAACCTGAGACCTCCGCGTGTAAGTGGGTGGCGATACGAGAAGAAAACCGAGAAAAATTTGGGCTCCCCAACGTTTTCTCGACTCTCGTCTACACCGACCCAAGGACTGGATTCCCCCTTGCAATCTGCGATGGAACCTACCACACACTCATGCGCACCGGTGCCGCAGGCGGTGTTTCGGCCAAGTACCTGGCGAGGAAAGGATCCGAAAATCTGGGACTCGTGGGAGGAGGGTTTGTAGCAACAGGGCTCCTTGCCTCCATCCAAGATCTCTTTGGACTTAGGAAGGTCAGAGTTTGGAGTCGCTCTCCCGATACTTCCAAGAGATTCGTAAGAGAGAACAGCCGAAAGTACGATCTCGACATTCGAGCCGTGGCGGAAGCAAAAGAAGCGACGAAAGGCATGGACATAATCGGAACATCTACACCTGCTACCTCTCCAGTGGTAAGGAATGCGTGGGTCGACGAGGGCACTCACATCGCAGCGATGGGCGCCGACATGACAGGAAAACAGGAACTAGAAATCACAATTCTCAAACGGGCGAAGATCTATGTCGATGACTTGGCTCAATGCATCCGAGATGGCGAAATCAATGTTCCTTTGGCCCAAAAGCAGATCAAGCTCGGAGACATAGCTGGAACCCTCGGAGAAGTCATCGTGGGAAAGAAGATCGGAAGAACTTCGGACCGAGACCTAACTGTATTCGACTCCACGGGAATTGCCCTACAGGACTCGGTGGTCGTCTTTGAGGAATACAAACGAGCCGTCAAGAAAGGCGTTGGGATAGAAAAGAGAATGGTGGTCTGACCAAAAAGACTCACTCACGAGAAGCTCGTCCTTCTTTCGCCGTCCTCCTTCAACTTGGAAATCAAGACGTCGGTCACCTTCTTTGACCCAGCTTCTCCCCCGAGCTCTTGTGGCAGTTGTAAGCGCTTTGGTTTACTCAACAGAGAACCAATCGATTTCTCGATTGCGATCGCAGCCCGTCTGAGAGCAGAGTCTCCGTGAACGGCGCCGATATATTCAAGCATTAGACCTCCCGACCTAATTTGACCGATTGGATCGGCTATCCCCTTTCCCGCAATATCGGGTGCACATCCGTGTGTAGGCTCAAAGTAGGCATGCTTTGTCTCGTAGTTGATGTTCGTGCCGGGAGTCATGCCTAAACCGCCAGCGACCTGGCCAGCGAGGTCACTCAGCAAATCAGCGAGGAGGTTTTCCGAGACGATTACGTCAAACTTTTCTGGGTTCCTGACTAGGTGGGCGCACAACGCGTCCGCGTAATAGTGTTGAAAGCCAATCTGGGGGTAACGGTGAGAGAGCTTCTCAAAAGCCCTAAGGTACATACCATGTGTCTGTGGGAAAATGTTGGCCTTGGTCGCGAGGACCACACTGGGTTCAAGACCTGGGCGTCTAACCTTGCTCTTGGCGTATCTAAACGTGAACTCCGCTATTCGCTCGGCACCGCGGGTCGAGAAAACTCCCGTGGTTGTAGCGAGGTCAGGAGTTAATCGACTCTCCAAACCTCGGTAGAAACCCTCCGAGTTTTCCCTAATCACTGTCATGTCTATGTTTGGTCGCAATGCCGGGGGACAAATACCCGGGTAAGACCTAGCTGGCCTCAAGTTAGCGTAAAGGTCGAAGCCGAACCTCAGCTTGTCGTTGATGGTTCTGACACTTTCTCCCACCGGTCCCTTAAGACACGCGTCGCTCGAAGCGAATGCCTCAACGCTCTTCTCAGGGAGCGCGTCTCCAAACTGCTGCAAGGACGCGTCTCCTGCTGGAACGTGAAGGTAATCGAGTCTGAAGTGAAATTTCTCGGCTGCAGCATCGAGGACGCGGAGGGCTTCATGGACGACCTCTGGCCCAATCCCATCGCCATCCATGACGACGACGGAATAACTCTTCTTGGTCATCGTCACTATACCTAGTTTACTGTCCTGTCCACAAGGACCGAACATGAAGCTTCTGTCGATGAATGTCGAACAGGAGTGCGTCAGTCCTTCCTGAGCTCAAGTAATTATCTCCCGTTTGGAAAGGTGCATCTCAATTATGATTCGTGTCCGCAATCGTGTGCGAGCGGGACGACTGAGCTCGGCTGTATTAACGGTATCTTTTCAGAGAGCAGAATCTGCCGGAGACTCTTCCCACGAACTGAAAGCGACCAGTCCAGCTCTTTGTCCAGCCGAGACGGAATTATCGTGTCAGCCTACCAGGCTAGGAAGTCTCGGGTGGTGAGTTTTGGAGCCCCCCCTCAAAACGTGAGCTGCTTACGCCGGAGTCAGTTTCATCATGATGAAAGCGATGATGCCCAGCGCGAATGTGCTGGATGACCGGAGGGGAAGCGGACTGCCCGTCGCGTCAACCA
>VBPK01000082.1:1055-6017 GCA_005877225.1 Nitrososphaerota archaeon | reverse complement strand
CTCAAAGTTGAAGGGTTGGCTGCCGAGGGTTGACAGCATCGCCGTGGGACCGGGGTTGGGTCCCCAAAGTCCGGGGAACCTCGAGAACGCCGTGAGAGTGCTGAAGGGTCTGGGAAGGGGGCTCGTCCTCGACGCTGACGCGCTCAGGTCCCCAATCCTCGAGGTTGCTAAGGGGTCCGGGACCGTGGTGACACCCCACGCCGGCGAATTCGAGAGGCTCTTTTCTGTAACTCTCCCCGAGACCCTCGATGGTCGTGTCGAAGTCGCGGCTGAGAAGGCGGGTACACACGGCCTCACGGTCCTGCTCAAGGGCTCGACCGATGTGGTCACGGACGGTTCGCAGGTGGGGCTGAACACAACCCACTCGCCGTCCATGACTGTCGGGGGGACGGGAGACGTCCTGACTGGGGTGACGACCGCGATGATCGCGAAGGGGCTCACCCCCTTTGAGGCGGGTTGCTGCGCCGCATACATCACGGGCGCGGCGGGGGTTGAGGTAACGAGCGAGCTGGGGCTGCACATTACGGCCTCGGACGTCGCGAACAGGATTGCGAGCGTGATGAAAAGGTTCGACAGGGTGGAATGAAAAGGAAGTTCCGTCGTCCCGGACTTCAGGAGAGGTGGGAACACGTCGTCAACTCCCTCGAGAGGATCATCCCTGCGTACGAACTCGGGTCGAACAGGATAGCCCTTTTCGCCGACACGCTGATGAGAACCCGGGCAGTGAACTTCGCCGTCCGGAAGGGGGAGACGATTCTCGACCTTGGTTCGGGTCCCGGGGTGATGGCACGGGCGGTCGAGAGGGCCGGAGGAAGACCACTGCTCCTGGACGTTTCTCGAAGAATGCTGAGCGTCTCCCCGTACTCTACGAAGGTTCAGGCATCCTTCGAGCACCTTCCCTTCCGGGACGAGGTCTTCAACGGAATCGTCTGCGGGTTCGCGCTGAGGGATTCGCGGGACCTCACGGATGCGCTACAGGAGATTCGCAGGGTCCTTCGACGAGAGGGGAGATTTGGTTTCTGCGACCTCGGAAAGCCAACCTCAAGAGTCAAGATGCTCGCCATAGCCGTCTACCTTCGCCTCTTCGCTCCGCTAGTGGGGCTCCTCTCGGCCGGATGGGTGGGTTTGAAGTTCGGTTCGATCTTCGACACCTACATGCTCGTCCTCGACAACGACCAGCTCCAGCGCCTTCTCTCCAGGTTCTTCGGCGAGGTCAGGATGACGAAGCTACAGATGGGGGGCGCGATAATCGTCGAGTGCTCGGGGACCGGAGAGGTTTCATTCACAGCCTGCGATTCAGCTCTTTCAGCAGGCTGACAATCTTCCCCCTGGGAATTCTGCAGCCCGCGGCTAGCTTGTGACCCCCGCCGCTCCCCCCGTACCTCTCCGCGAGCCTCCCGACGACCCGACCGAGGTGAACCTTGCAGTCCGAGGTTCCTCTGAAGCTGACTTCATACCACCCGGGTTCACTCTTCTCGCGAAACGCAACCCCCACCGGGACATCGAAAGTTCCGATGAGAAGCTTCGCGATGCTTCCGGTCGCGTGCTGATCCGTCCTCATGTATGCGAGCATCCCCATCTTCTTCCCTCCTCGCTTCACCTCTCTGGCCAAACCGACAGTCCTGCGAAGCTGCTCGACGGCCAGTCTGGGGACCTCGTCGATCTCGTGTGGTTGCTTCATCCTGGATAGCTCTTCGGCCACGAGGCGGACATACTCCATGTCGTCGCCTCTCTCGGCCACTGAGTTCGAGAGAAGGGTGGCTTCCAGAAGGATGAATAATCTGTCCTCCTTCTCTATCATCTTCTTCGCCAGCGGCGAAGCGTCCATGTAGTCGGTGACCGCGCCGTAGAGTGCTATCTTCTTCGCCTCCTCGGGCAGATCCTTTCGAAAGGTTTGGTAGGTAAGCATGCTCGCACACTCCTCGACATCGTGCACTAGCTTCACCCGCGCCTTCGTCAACCTCTTTTCCGACTCAGCGGAGAGGTAGTGGTGGTCTATGTACATCACCTCGCACCTCCTGGCGAGGTCACCGAGCTTGTCTACGAACTGGGCGAGACGAGACTGGTCGACACCGATGTCGCACAAAACCAAGCTGTCGACTCCAGCCGGGACTCGTTCAAGCTCCTCGAGCACCTCGTCGTATCCGGTCAGCTTGAAGCCACCTCCCCTCGCCGCCAGGACGAGTGCGGCCGACCCGATGCCGTCAACGTCCTTTGAGTGTGAGATGCAGAAGCTCTTCAGACACCCTCGACCTTCGACCTATGGGATATCCTTCGCTTCTCTACCCGCTTCGCTCCCCTCGAGAAGGTAAATGAGCGGAATCCTCACCACGTTGATGAGAGACGGAAGCATCAGCATGAATAGCAGAAGGGGAAAGACTAACTGTATCCGAAGCCCCTGAACGGCAACGCTCAGCTTCCCGCCGTCCAGTGCCAGGTAGGTGAAGTACGCTGAGGCTATGTAGGAGGCGGAGTTGAACGGGACCGAGAGGGCCATCCCCTCCGTGAGCGCGCCCAAGGTCTGGAGCGCCGTTATGACGATGCCGTAGGTGAGGACGAGGGAGCTCGTGAAGGAGGTTGTCGGAATCGAACCGGCGATCAGGCTAGAGAGTAAGTTGCCAATCACAAACCAGATGAAGACGTTGGTGAGCAGAACGAGCGCAGCCCTCAAGACTCTGCGTCGCCACCCGGTCTCCCTTCTCTCGAACAACCTAGGGCACCTTCACGGTCAGACTGATCGGTATCCTATTGTTGAGAATGACGGCCTGGAGATTCAACTGGTAGGTGCCCGCTTTGAGCTGCGCCGTCGGTACTGTGAGACTCAGATTGAAAGACGTCGGCTGACCGGGACTAGACGTGCCATTGAAGAGCTGTGACCTCCCGAGCACCGACTGCCCCGCGGAGAGCTGAGCGCTCATGGAGAAGGGGTACGGATAATTTGCCTTGTTCAGGAAAGAGATGGGGAAGGCAACCAGCGATTGTGCGCCCTGGTTCGTAACCGTTGCAGCTCCGACTTTGAAGTTACCCATCAGAGGCGGAAGCGTGATGTTGTTGGGGATTCCGAGCGAGAATGATGCGAACGGCTCCAATCCCGCGTTAACCGTTGTGAAGAGTGAGATGGTGCTCTCGTTCAAGAGGAACCTCTGGGGATTTGTCGCGTTGGTCAGGGAGAGCAAGTCAATCTGGGAGGTGAGGTTGACCGCCCGGTTCTGACCCGGGAGCAGCTTCACTGCCGTCGAGGTTGATTTCGTCAGCAGATGGCCGCCAGACTCGGCGGAGATTGAGAAAGAGAGGTCGATGGGGTAGAGACCGCTGTTCGGAATACTGCCGTTCAGAGAGAAGACCACCTTGGTGCTCTGGACAGTAGTGGTCGCCGTTATCCCTTTGAGAACGCCGGCTGCGGTGAGCGACTGATACTCTCTGTAGACGGAGTAACCCATGGTAGAGAAAGTTATGACCGAGACGAGGGTTATCGCGATTGCAACGCCTCTGAAGGAACCCCGAACCGTCGAAGATACTCTCTTCAAGTGGTCGTCGTTTCTTCTTCCCGCTGTTGAGTCAATATCCCGACTCCCTTGTCCACCTTGAAGGTGACGACCCCGACCCCCCTCTCGACCTTCATGAAGTCGACTCCGCGTATGACCATGAGGGAGCCGACCCAGCCCATTATTCCCAGGAAGAGGGCCTGGATGGAGGCGTAGAGGAGGACGCTCATCGAAGTTCCCAGGTCGGTCGAGGGCGTCGCTGCGCGGTACTCCGTGAAGACGGTGTATCCGAGCGTGAAGGTGAAGATCAGGAGGATGATTCCGACGACCGCAGACCCCATTCCGAAGAAGCCCGAGGGTTTCATCGCTCGCCACCACTCCGCCTAACTATTTAACGTGAAGTCCCTCACTCTATCATCGACCTGATGTAAAAGACGTAACCAGCCGTAAGGAGGACGACCGAGAGAAACGCCAACGAAGCGATGACGGAGAGGTCCACCATGCCGCTGCCGAGGGCCCGGAACGACTCGACCGCCCAGGTCATGGGGTTTGCCGCGGAGAGAATTCGAACGGGCGGAGGGAGAAAGGAGGCGGGATAGAACAGCGTGCTGAAGAATGAGAGGTAGACGTTCACCGTGCTCCTGGCGGTAGTGAAGACCTCGAGGCTGTTCGAGAGCGTCGCGGTGATGTCAGAGATGCCTATGACGGCCGCAGAGTAGATCCACATTAGCAGAACCGCGACGAGGAAGAGAGGGAACGATAGCCCGTAGAGCTCGGAAATGACGATCGTCCCCGGCATCGTCACTATCGTCACCCTCACCATCCCCGAGAGGAGCCTAGAGAGGGCGAAGCGCGAGCGGGAGACGGGGAGCGTAAGAAGGTAGGGCTCGAGGTCGGTGAGGACCCTCTCCCTCCAGATGTCCCTCCCCGACTGGAAGGCCGCCACCGTGGCCGTCACGAGGTTCGCACCGGGAGCGATGTATAGAAAGTAGTTGAAGCCCTTGATCATCGCGGCCAAGCTCAGGCCTGAGATGCCGAGGTCGATCGTGAAGTTGACGAACATGATGACGAGAAGTAATCTGTCGGAGAAGAGAAGCTGAAGATCCCTCTGCACGACGATGGGTATCTTTTTACTCGAACCTTCCACCCTCGATTCTCTTGAAGAGAAAAGCGGACCCGAGGCCGAAGAAGACCGCGACGAAGAGCAGTAGAGTGAGCGGTTCAAGACCGGAGGAGGCCGAACCAAGTATGATAGTCCTGACGAGGTCCGAGGCCGAGGTGGCGGGGGAGTAACTCGCGATGGGCTGAACCACTCGCGGCATGAACTGGAGCGGGTAGATCGTGGCGCTCACGCGCACCATCCCGAGCTCGGCGAGCGCTATCACTATGTCGAATCGGTTCTCGTTTCGAATCAGCATCGCCAGAGTTATCGAGAGCCCAGACATTCCGGTGGCGAGGATGAAGAGGACTAGCAGGG
>VBPK01000082.1:0-1040 GCA_005877225.1 Nitrososphaerota archaeon | reverse complement strand
CAGGACGAATAGGGAGTGTCCGAACGGTAGGCTCAGCAGGTAGTCCAATAGCCCGAGCTCTTCCTCCTCGAAGAGGTCGGACCCTATTATGAAGGCGATTGAGGTGATCGTGGAGATGACTGCCCCTATCGAGAAGAAGCTGAAGTAGTCGAGGCCCGGCACAGTGATCAGCCGACTCACGAGTGTGGCAAAGACGAATAGCTGGATGAGGAAGAAGATTGCCCTGTGAACCACGATCCAGGGCGACTTGACCAGCACCCTCAGGTCTCTCTCTATTATCACCTGCAACACCGAGAGCTGCCTCTTGAGAGTCAACCGAGTTTTGCTCCGGTGTAGTGCAGGAAGACGTCCTCCAGCGTCGGCTCCTTCAGGTTCACGCTTTCGATTGTCCCACCCTTCGCAGATATCTTGTTGATGATGTGAGGCAGAAGAATCCTTCCGTCACTGAGGTAGATTCTTAGAGCCCCCGCTTCCTTCTCGACCTTCCTAACCTCCTCGATCTGTCTGATCTCATCCGCGTACCTCTCAGGTTGCCCCGCCACCCTCACCTCGATGATATCCTGACCCCTCAGCGAGCTCTTCAGCTCGAGGGGTGTTCCCACAGAGACCATCTGCCCCCTGTTCATTATCCCGACCCTGTCCGACATCCTCTCGGCTTCATCCATCATGTTCGTCGCGAGCATGATCGTCGACCCCTGCTGCCTCAACTCCTCGATCATCTCCCAGACCATCAGCCTGCTCGGGACGTCCAGGTAGGCCGTCGGCTCATCGAAGACGGCTACGGCGGGACGCTGGACGAAGACCTTCGCGTTCTCTATCTTCTTCTTCGTCCCCCCGCTCAGCATCCAGGTTCTCTTCCTGGAATCATCGCCCAACCCAAACTTCGCGAGAATCCACTCTATCCTCCTCGCCCTCTCCCTCTTATCCACACCGGTGACCTTGCCGTGCCAATCGAGTATCTCCCGCGCGGTCAGTATTCGATCGTACTTTGGGTCCTGAAAACTAATTCCTATCTGTTCTTTCACCTTCTCTGCCTCACT
>VBPK01000081.1 GCA_005877225.1 Nitrososphaerota archaeon | reverse complement strand
AGCGATGTTCTTCATCAACACCTCGTAACATTCATAAACGTAGGGCTTCGGGACTTGGAACTCCTGCTCCAGGACGACCTTGAGAATCTCCTCACTCGGGAGGATCTTTCCATCGTACCTCGTGAAGAACTCCTCGAAGACCTTTGGCGTCAGAAGTGCTCTTCTGATATTGGCGGCCCTTATCGATTCATCGGAGGAAGCGACTATGGCGTCCCCTTCGGCTGTAAGTGAAATTGCTTTCGCGCGGCTGCTGCCGACGGTCAAGCCGTACCTCTCTGACGAGGTTAGCAGTACTTCGAAAGAGCTGCTTCGGGGAGTAGTATTGAACGACTGTTTTGCAAGAAGCGCTGTATCATAAGGTTTGCCGGCGTTATCATGCTCTATGGCCCGAGGCACCGCAAGCGCCTCCTTGAGCGAATTCCTTGGGAAAGGGAATTGTTCAGGAACCTTCTCTCCTGCTGTCTTCTCCTCCTCTTTCCCAACGGCGGGCTGGTCATTCGTCTTTAGGTCTTGCTTCATTTTTTCAAATCCATGAGTGAGCACCTATTTCAGGGCATTGTTGATGAAGGGCAGACTCGCGTACCGCTCGGGATTCGTCGGATTCTTTCTTCCTCCTCCTCCTCTCCTTCATTTACAGCCGCTCCAAGGAATTCTGGGCGGAGCATTCTTACATTAACGTTTCAGGCGACGGGAGAGCCAAAACGCCGTAGAGATGTACGGAGGAAGACCCCGGCGGTCGGCGACCCCGAAAACCGAGAAATCGGCAGAACGACTCTAGACAGGCTTAAATACAAGTATCACCCCTGTATTCATGCCGCAATACAGCGTCGAAACGAATTAGACTTAACAAGACGAATCTGATTCTCTGACAACGATATTGGGCAGTAGTAAAAAGAGAATGCAAAGCTTCAAGGAACTGCAATTGGACCCGCTCATCCAGAGGGGAGTCGATTCTGCGGGATATCAGCGACCCTTCCCGATTCAGGAGCTCGCGATAGCGCCACTCCTGTTGGGGAGGAACGTGATAGGGCAGGCCAAGACCGGCTCTGGAAAGACAGCGGCCTTCGGGATTCCGCTCCTCCAGTCCCTCGACCATCGCGTCAACCGGGTTCAGGCCCTTGTTCTCGCCCCGACCCGTGAGCTCGCGGTGCAGATTACCTCCGAACTGAAGAAGATAGGCGCGTACACCGGCGCGAGGATCGTCACGATTTACGGCGGCCAGTCAATCAACGTCCAGCTCGAGGCGCTTCAGCGTGGAGTGCACGTCGTCGTCGGCACCCCCGGCAGGGTCATTGACCACATCAAACGCGGGACCCTTCTGCTCGACTCCGCAAAGTTCGTCGTCATAGACGAGGCCGACACGATGCTCGACATGGGCTTCGTCGACGACGTCGAGTTCATCCTAGATAGCGTGTCTGAGAACCGGCAGCTCAGCCTCTTCTCCGCCACGATGCCTCAGCCAATCGTCGAGCTGGCGAGAAAATACATGCGCGACCCCGAGAGGATCCTGGTCGACGCCAACGACCCGACCGTGGAGACGCTCGAACAGTTCTACGCGGTCGTGAATCAGGAGGGGAAGTACTCGCTTCTGACCGAGCTTCTTGGAAGGCTGAAGCCAAACAGCACCGTGATCTTCTGCAGGACGAAATACGGCACGAGGCGACTCGCCCGGGAGCTCGAGAGGCAGTTCCAGAGCGTCGTTCCGCTTCACGGCGACCTCAGCCAGCACCAGCGAGACCACTCGATGAGCACATTCAGGCAAGGGAACGCGGACGTCTTGGTGGCGACGGACGTGGCCAGCAGGGGGATTGACATACGACAGGTCGACTGCGTGATTAACTTCGATGTTCCTAAATGGGAGATCAAGCCTCTTCGCCCGGAGGACGCCTCACACCATCTCGAATCGGTTCAACCTAGCAATCATGATAGGGGAGGGTACGGGGGCGGCTTCCAGTCAAGAGGAAGGTCAAGATACGGCCGGCGCCGCAGGTGGACGCAACGTGGAGCGTCACAAAGCCGTAACTACAATCGCTAGACTCAACTGCCTGGGTCGGCATCCTTAATCCGACCCGCCCATTATGTCTCTACCGAGAATTTCATTCCCTCAGAGGCTCTGAGCCCCTCGTCACGGGTATGTGAGACTATGAAGATGAGACAGCGGGTTGGCCGGAGAAAGGGTCCGAGCATCGATTGGCGATACTCCAGTTCAAGAAGTTGACGCGCTTATCGGGTCAGGTTCCACGACAAGGTTGACGCCAGGCGTCCAGTGACAAATGCTTCACGATTGAGTTAAAGTTCATCGAATTGGCCTGGGCACAGTACTGACTTGTGTCGTACTCAGTCTGGAAGACAGGCTTCCCCGCATTGATGAAGGGGAGGAGCGTGTCGCACTCGTTGAATTTGAAGCATTCCTCGTTGAGCGCCCAGTCAAAGTAGGAGACCAAGTCTTTGACCTGGTCGACGTCATTCTTCAACCCGATTGAGAGCCCACACGCGTGGGCCGCGTTGGCTAGGAAGATGTTGTAGTTGAGCTGATCCTGGTAGGTCAGGGGGAAACCCGTGGGGTTCGTGTATCCATCGACGTTGTCCGCCTCGATCCCGTCGAATCCCTTCGTCACGCAGATGTCCATTCTCGCCTCCATTATCGGGCCGAGAATTGAAATCTGTCTGATGTCGAGCCATTTCTCGCCTGCCCAGCCAGAAACCGCACTTCCCGCGACGGAGGAGGGGAAGCTGTTGGCGTCTGGTCTCCAATTCTCGAGGGTCCCGCCGCTTATGTAACAGACGGCCTTGGCTCCCGTCGCGTGTATCGCGGCGACTTGAGATGCGTCGTTGTCGAAGGCATCGATATCATACACCTGGACGTGAATCGACAGGTCTATCGGCGTGGAACTGAGTTGCCACTGCCAGCTAGTGATGAGCGCTGGATGCCAGAGGGAAGTACTGTTAGAAGCCGTGCCGGTCGTTGTGGCGCTGGTGGACGCACTGGAGGTCGCGGTGGTCGTAGTTCTTGTGTGGGTTGTCTGCCTCGAGGATGAGGTCGCGCTCGAGGAGGTCTCGACCGTAGACTGTCGCGTGATTGTGGGAAAGTCATGGTTGACCCACAAGACGCCGATTGCGGCCGAGGAAGTTAGGAGTAGAACCGGAATGAGAATGAATCTTCGCTTCGACATTCCTAACACCACTCGAAAAGAGTAATCTCCGATTCTACTTATTAGTGGTGTGGAAGTTGGTTCTGTGTTATGAATTCTGAAGGTTGCCTTCATCATTCAGCGGTCCGGGGCTTTCTCGGGGTGTCGTGCCTGGAATTTGAAGACCAGACAAGAACCATCTGAGTCGCAATCAGTCGTTAGCCGAAGAATCATTCGTGCCCTGGGGAGGCCGGACCCTTAATTCGCCTCCGCCAGAAAGGGTGAAAACAGCGGAGGCTCGACATCCGTGCTCCCCATCCCTCGGGAACAGCCCTCATCGCGCGAAGCCGGAAGTAGCATCTCCCAAATCCATCAACTGACGGAGTTCGGAGTCTTCTAAGAGTACCTCGGCAGCGTGAGACCACGAATTCCTACGGCCGCCCTAACCTGTACAGCTTGACATCCGCTGCAACAAACCACGCAGGCCGGAAGATGATAAGCGGGATGAATCCAGCGAGTCCGCCTAGGATTCCCAACACGCCCGCAACCAGACCAAGGTATCCAGCGACCTTCCCGAAGCTCCCCTTCAGCATGACGGCGCTGGTGATTAGGATCGCGAGGGAGAGTAGGATTATGCAGAATCGCGTACCTGCGCCCCGACAGAAGAGGCTCAGGCGCTGGACGGATTCCAAGCATCGGCCTCCGAAAAAAGTAGATTTGAAGGGTGGGTCATTCCATTCCGTTTCGGGTGTGTGGAGCCGTTTGCGGGTCTGACGGTTTCCGCACTGAAAATACAGCTAGAATTGATCCCGTATCGCGTCTTTTCTGCTACTTCTGCATACCTAGGTCTCTAAACTGCGGAACCTCCCGCATAAACCTTGAGATGGTCGGCGGGTCTCCAGACTCTCTTCTCTCGTACGAGTCGCAGACGGTGTCGAGCAGGACGAAGCATTCGTAGGCGAGGCAAGAGAATACGGTGGTGGGCCGCCGCTCAGCTGAGCTGCCAGAAGTGAACAATGTTCTGGCCCTCGAAGTACCACATGTAGGTATGCGTGACTGTGTCCGTGTTGGTGACCGTGATTGACATGGTCCTCGATCCGGTGATTTGCTGATCGTAGACGAAGCTGGCCAGCTTCGTTCCGAATCCGACTCCCTCGATGCTCGCCGAAACGTCTACCCCTAACTCGGTGCGTAGGCCGAACTTGTATCCTGAAGTATAGGAGAGGGTGTGACTCTCGCTCGGATTAACGGTCCAAATCGTACCGCCGCTTGATGGCGGACCCATGTAGTCGACTTTCGTACTGATCGTGTTGTAATAATTCGTCGCAGAGTTCACGAAGACGGATGGGTTAGAAGGATCGGTCTTCCAGAAAATGCCGTGGGTGCAGACGAGTCGCTGCCAGATTTGGCTTCTAACGTTCGTCGCGGTGTGTGAAGTGGTGACTCCGTTCATCACGGCAAACGTCTTGCCGGACGGGATTGAGTAGCCATCGACCAGGGTTTCGGCGTTAAGAGTGAAGCTATAACTGTAATCCACACTAGACTGACCAGAGGTCCACGTTGCGAACATGAGTCCGAGGTTGGCACCCTTGGTACAGTCCTCCGATGGGAGCTTGAAGTCACCACGGGCTGTGCCACCACTCCCCGGAATTGTCGTGTACTGCTTCTCCTCCCAATAAGCGGCTTTCCCAGCCCAGATGAGGAAGATGCCGGTACTGCCCCAATCAAACTGGTACCAGCCACGGGAGTCCGTGGTTGTGGTCTGCAACAACGTTCGCCCATCCTGAGTATACATTCGGACCGTGGCCAAGCTAATCGGGTTGCTCGAATTGTCCCGAACGTAGCCGTTGATCTTGCTTCCGCCAAGCGACGCGGATACAGGGGGGACAGCAATCGCCGCAACCATGGTCACCAAAACAACACACACAAACACCCGGTCTATCGTAGAACTCACTTGCTACTCCCCCGACACGCGATACCTATGTGCACATCGGAGCAAGTGTCCGATCCTTGTACCTCTTGGTCATCGACCCTTAGATGTGCGTGAATTATTTAAGCGTAAACCAATTCTAGCTGTGAATTTAAGGCGGGTCGGACGGGAATTGAACCCGCCTGGGGGAAAACCTGACCCTCGGGTTAAAAGCCCGATGCTCTTCCTGGCTGAGCTACCGACCCGCCTGTCCCCTCACCAGACTGCGGTATTACTCCGTTCTTCCCGCCGGTGTGGACCCCTTCGAGCCGTTTCGCGATGCGGCCAAAAAACCCCGAACCGTGATAAACGCGATTCGGAGAGGCGAGCCCTGCGTTGGGTCAGGCGTTGATTGACAGATGAGCAGGGGCATCGGCACCCTCTACAGATACTCGAGTGGCCTCCTCATGCACGGGAACGTCAGAGTGCTCGCCTTGACCGGCCTCCTGACGGGCACCTACGTGAGCATGCTCAACACCGCCCTGCAGCCGTTCGCGCTGAGCCTGGGGTTGGGACTGACTTCGCTCGGGTTCATGCAGGCCCTGGGAAACAGGGTCGGCGGATTCTCGGGGGCGATAATCCAGCCCTATGCCGGCCGGTTGGCGGACGCTCACGGGAGGAGACAGATAATCATCGGCGGGAGCCTCGTCTCAATCTCCTCGATGGCCTCTTTCTTGGCTGCGGCCGTCACGCACGCCTGGCCCCTCCTCATACCTGGTTTTCTTCTCCTCGGCTTCTCGCTTCTGAGCAGCCCGGCCTCTCAGGCGATCCTGGCGGAATCGGTAAAGATGGAACCAAGGAAGATGGGGATCGTCTTCAGCTGGGTCTTCTTCTTCAACTCCATACCGGGAGCCGTGATGGCCTTCGTCGCGGGAGTGATCGCGGACGACATCGGCTACTACCTGGTCTTCGCTCTCGCGATCGCACTCGAATCGGTGAACCTCCTGCTCTACCTTACGAGGCTGAAGGAGACGAGGGAGAGCTCAGTGAGGGGCGAGGCCCGGCGAGACGACCCTACATTCACGCTAAGGAGCTTGATTGAGCCGCCCCGGGGGCTTCGCGGATTCTTCGCCACCTTCGCTATGGATGCGTTTTCGTTCGGGATAACGGGGAACATAATCTACGGGATGATGGTAAGACGGTTCGGCTACTCGGGGACTGAGATCGGCCTCGTCGTCGGGACGCTCTACCTCGCCGTTGTCGCCGCCCAGTATCCTGCCACTAGGATGCTCCTCCGCTTCGGCTCGAAGAAATCTCTCGCCTTCTCCGAGTCCCTCTCCGTCCTCCTCCTCGTGGGTTGGAACCTCTCGAGCGACCTTTCGTACTTCATTCTTCTCTCTGTCCTCTTCGGAGTCTCGATAGCCGCGTGGGTCCCCGCACAGCAGTCGATGCTGATGGCAGTGGCGCCCCCGGAGGAGAGGGGAGCCCTAGCCGGCAAGCTGGCGGCCTTTCGAGGACTCATCGCGTTCCCCGCACCCATCTTGGGAGGCTTCCTCTTCGACACGCTCGGCTACCAGGCACCCGTAACACTGAGCCTCGTCGGAATCGCCCTCGCGCTCTCGATGATCGTCAGGCTTCTCCCCGATGAAAGGGTCAGGCAGCCAGCCTCTTGACCGTCTGTAGGTTCTGAGCGTCTCTTCGCCTGTCGTCGACGGGTGTCTCCATGAGGAGGGGTAGGTCTGTCACGGAGTCGTGGTGAAGGAAGGCCCTGAAACCCTCCCTCCCGATCTGCCCCAGCCCGATGTGCTCGTGCCTGTCGAGCGCGCCTCCGAGCGGTCC
>VBPK01000080.1 GCA_005877225.1 Nitrososphaerota archaeon | reverse complement strand
CTACCTCCCGGGTTCACCGTGGAGACCAAGCGGGGAATAGACGGTGAGCTTCTGGGGCTGTGCGTCGACTGGAGATTCGGCACCGCGCCTCATGACGATTTCATACAAGGTCTCTTGAGAGACCTTCGCTCGAGGAATCTGTACGTCAGGTATGCGCCCCCCGAACCATTCATCGACGCACTCGCAGGGAGGCCGAATGAGGGCACCGCTGTGAGAACCCTGGCCCAGCTGTTGGGAGTGAAAGGCTCTCTTGTCTACATAGGTGACTCTGTCTCCGACAATCCCGCATTCGACGAGGCGGACCTGGGGATCTGCGTCCTGCACG
>VBPK01000079.1 GCA_005877225.1 Nitrososphaerota archaeon | reverse complement strand
CTACAATTTCCTATCGAGTAACTAGAAATCGGATGAGATACAGGAGCAGGGCTGAGATTATCGCGACACTGCTGAAGGCGGGACTCAGGGGAGCCTCCAAGACGAAGCTTATGTACAGCGCGATGCTCTCCTACGAGCAGCTACAGGCGTACCTGAAGTTCACGCAAGAAAAGGGGCTAATCGCCCAGGAAGGAGGGTTACCTCGGTACGCCACGACGGCGAAGGGCATGCGCTTCCTGGAGAGATACGCCAAGATCGGCCATCTCCTTACCCCCGTCGAGAAGACCGTAGAGCTTGCAAACGCTCCTGTGAAACCGACAACACCGAAACCCGGTCCCGCCGCGGACGCGCAGTGAGGGTCTAAGAGCCGCAGACCGGAATTATTACACTTGAGCAGCGTGCCGCTCGAATCCCCTGAGATATGCGAGACTACTCTGACTGTCGGTAAGCATCCGGCTCATCAACGGGCTACTGCCTCCCACTCGGGCGGCAAGAGGCGCCCATATTCTTCCTTCAGGCGCTGCATCTTCTTTCTCAGTGCTTGAAGCTGCTTCACCGCCTCGCTGAGTTGCTTGCTCTCCAGAGGACGGGCTCCGTTGACACGGGCATCGATAGCGTCCACCGCGATGTTGGATTGTCGCACGGCGGCGTCGATGCGACCCGTAACGTCTTGGGCGCTGGCGTCAAGAAAGATGACACCTTCAGAGAAGATCCTGTAGCGCGCGTGCCCCAGAACGGGGTCCGGCTGACGCTCCGCATAGCCCTCCAGACGGAGCGATTCGAAAGCGTCGATAACCTCCGTGGGCGTAAAGGCTGTGCCCGCGATGATTCCAGGGAAATCCGTGTCTTCGAGTTCTATCACCATTCCCTCCTTAGGGTGGTGAGCAGCTTGGATGTAATCGTCAATCAGGCGGAACAACAAGTCAACCTTCGGTACGAATATCGTAAGTGCGAAGAGGCCCGAAACGGCGCTCGCAAAGAGGAGAATATACAAGTCAAGAAGTGTTACGGGCGTGCCGAGGCGTACCTCAAAGACCTGTTGATAGAAGAAGTAAAGAACGAAACTGGCCATGAGAGTAATAGTGGAAAAGTGAAAAAAGCGGCCTCGCGCCGCCTCCTTCGAGACCCAGGGCAGCCTGAGTCCGTAGAAGCTCGAGGTCGTTCGTCTCAGAAGATAATAGTACAGCGTGAACGAAAGTAGTGACAAGCTGACCCCGAGTATGAAGTATTGAGAGTACTGTCCAAAGAGGGCGAACCCGAGTCCCAGTGCGATGCCGAGCAGAAGGCTGTATCGAATCCTTTCCGCATGTCTTCTCTTAAGAAAGGGAGAAGTTGGGTCGACGAGTATCTTGAGGAAAGCGAGGAAGGCGCTCAGCAGGGTTACGAATAGGGCGATCTGGACCGCGTTGAGGACTATCGCATCTACTATCGCGTCTAGAATCAATTTGCGCCCTCAACATCGGAGGGCTACTCCGACTTCGGATCAGACTTCGCACTCGGAAGCGCCTTGTAGAGCTGGCCCCTAGTCTCCTTGGCTCCCTTGGTCTTACTCGACTGGGCTCTCTCTATCAACGCCTTCAGGACAGGTATCTCCTTCAGACCCGAGAAGAGCACGCTTGAAATCAGTTCACGCGCGTAGGGCGACGGGTAGTCTCCACCTCTGATCTCCGCACCGCCGGTCGCCTCCTCCAACCATTGCTTTGCTCTGTCCATCCCTTCCTTGTTCATTTCGTTTGGATTGCCTGCGACGACCACGAGTGCCTTCGATGATGATTTGATATCGCAGTCACAGGACAGGCGTCCTGCGGCCGCACCCTGGATGAGTGACAAGATCCTGTTTGCGGGGTCCAGCTGTTCGAAGGTGCCCTTCTTCCCCCCGAGTGCTCGCTTACCTGTGTCTTTCAGCACCTCGCTCCACGACTTTACCCATCCGCTGTACCCGAATGATGCGAAGCCCTGAATGCTGTTGATGATGTCTGAAGCGTCAATCACTTTTCCTCCGACATGCTCTGGCGAGGCTTCTTCTCCCGCGGCGAAGAGGACCTGCAGCGACCTCACTATCTCCAGATTCATCTGGTCGTAGCTGCGCTTTACCGTCACGCCGTCCCTCTGCCAGATATTATTGTCGAAGAGAAGTATACCATCGGCTGACTCTGTCAGGGCTCTCAGGCTCCTGGCCGCATTTCCGGCGTAGAGAGACCCCTCCGACTGACTCGGTAAGACTCCGAGGGCGTAGACGGGCTCCTTATAGACTTCCTTCAGCATCTGACAAATTACAGGCGACGCTCCCGCCCCGGTACCACCGCCAAGTCCAAGGAAGATAAGAAACGCATCGACCCTGTGTGTAGATCGTTCGCCAACGGCCCGCCTTATGTTCCTCTTATCATCCTCGGCTACCTTGGACCCCATCTCCGGGTTACCTCCCGCTCCGTGCCCTTTCACAAGAGTATGACCGAGGAGAATCCTGTCCTTCCTGGGGACCGATGAGAGGCCGAGAAGGTCCGCCTTCGCAGCGTTGATTGCTAACGTCAGGGGCAACACGTCCTTGTGGCCGCCCCAGATGTTGTTGTAGACGAATGCATCGAGTATTCTTCCTCCCGCCTGACCAACTCCGATCGCGCCGATTCTCATTTTTCTTACCCTGTTACCTAGGTATGCAGTTGTTGGTGTAGGATATATACCGTTTATGAACGCCTAATCCATAAATCGGAGGTCTGCCATCAACTTTACGTACCATCCCCCTCTTCCAGCAGCCACACCTGTCACTGGGCCATGAACGCGAGGAGGACTGGGCCTGTCGGCAGCGCTTGAAGCTTACAACATCAACTCTTGCAATCAACTTCCAATTGCCACATCCATGACCTTTAGCAGCATTACCTCGAACCCTGCCGTCTGTTCTTGGCCTGGCGGGGGTGTGACGCCCGGCTTGCGCCGTCATGTCTTATGGCACGAGTACAAGTGCGAGTTCGGTTACTCTGAATTGGAGCTGCTTATAGAAATGCCAGACGAGGTCGTGAGAAAGAGGCCCTGGGTTCTTCTTTTTGGGTTGTTTCTCTTAGTTTTCGCCTTCCTCTTAGTACCAAGATACGTTTGTTACCTGGGACTTATCCAGCGGGCGGTTCCTGTGGGTCGGTCCCAGTTCAGCTCTATCTTCTGCCGTTTGTACCTGGTGGGGTCTTCGTCTTCGCCTCTACTTACGACCTCAGAACACCTCGAATTAAGGAGGCTGTGGAAAACGATAAGTAGAAACGTGATTCTCACGAAACCTTAAGAACAGAATACACGTCCTGCGTCACAAGCCACTAGGTGCAGTCTTCGAGTCTGGTTGGAATTTTTACCGTGCCACATAATACGTTCTGAATATGAAAAGCCCACTCTTTGCACCACTTTTGTGGTGGGGCCGGTGAGATTTGAACTCACGATCGCCTGCGCTCTATCCAAGGTTTGGTCCCCAGGTTCACCGCCGAAATGCTCAGGTATCCTAGACCAAACTAGACTACGGCCCCACGGAAGACATGTCTAAATCTGACTCGGTTAAAGTTTAGTCAAGTTCAGTCTCAGCTCCTCTAACAAGTGCGAGTAACTCACGTCACTCTTCGTCTCCTTGTACTCCCGAAGCGCCGCCAGAACGACCTCCCGTTTCTTCACCCCGACCAGCCGCCTCGCGAGAGCAGACATCTTGCCACCGATCAGGATGTATTGCGCAGCGGTGGTCACGTTCTTGGGTGTTCGGTTTAGGCTGGCCGATTCGAAATCGATGATGTAGGGGAATCCGTTGACCACGACGATGTGCTTTCTGAGATTGCTGAGCTGACCATGGTCGAGCCCCATTATGTCGAGTTTCCTGCACTGATTCAGAATGCGATGCAAGATCTCTCGCGCCATCGCTCTCCTATTGGGCCCCTTCAGCGACTTGAACCAAGCGTGGAGCTCAATGTAATCAATGTACTCTAAGAGCAGCAAGTCCTTGGTGTGACTCACCGCTCTGGCGCCGATTCCGATCCTGTTCGCGAGCCGGGTCAAATCGAACTCCTCCTTCATGCCGGGCCTGTTCGCATCCGTCCGTCGAATCTTCAACGCGAGTACCTCCTCGCCTACCTCCGACCTCACGACCACGCTAACGGTGCCAATGCCGAGAATTCCCAGGCTTCCTATCTTCGACTTTCCCTCGAAAATCAAGCGACTGACTCCGAGTTTCTCGAGTTGGGAGACTCGACTTCGAGCGGCTGGCAGGGATACCTTCGGGTAGGTGAGGACCCGGATGTACGGTGTTCGAATGAGAGCACTAACCGGGACTCGTTCCGAGAGTGTCTGATACAATATCGTCCAGCCCCGCCGAAAGCCATCCTTTCCTCTTCGCCGCCCGCAGGAGGGGTCGACCCTCGAGGACCTTCCCATTCTTCGCGATCGCCCTGCTTATCGTGGGGGAACCACCCATCTTGGCGATTTCGCCCCTCACCATTCGCCTCAAGAAGTCACTCAGGCGGACTTCGTCCCTGTTCTGAAGGATTTGCAGCTGTCCCGCCTCCCCCACCCAGACGAGTTTGGCTCTCTTCGAGTTCTTCGCCAAGAACTCAATCGCCTCTCTCTCCATGACGACACTCGGACCCAGTCTCTTCTCGATGGCCGACAGCTCCCGGACCTCTGGTAGAATCAGGAAGACGCTCTGCCTCCTGTCATCGGAGGCGATCGCAGTCCTGGCAAGGGCGAAACCCGCCCTCTTGATGTGCCCCGAAAGATGCTTCATCGTTCGCTTCAGCTCACCCCAGAGGATGTCCTCACTCGACTCACGGTGAGTGAAGGTTATGCCGATGACGTGCGCCTGAAGGTTGGGGCGCCTCTTGCCGCTCTTGCCGAGAAAGAACTGAAGGGTCGGACGCTTGAGGTACGCACGTGCTGCGAGGACAAGGCGCGCGACGTTCTCGTTGGAGATCGCCTTCCCCAGGTCTCTCCTCTCATCGACAGGGTCGGGCAGAGTCAATAGGCGATCCGGAGCCACGGCTTTCAGATGGGTGAAGTGTTTGAGAACATCTACGAAACTGCCGTGCTCCAGGACCAGGACCTCGCAGGCGTACCCGCTGAAGCCTTCCTTCTCTATCTCCGCTCCGTAGACACCGACCCCTTTCATGAACTTCTTCAAGAGCCTGACATCCAGCTTCTGAGCCTCGCTCAGCCTTGCCTTGACGAGCTCTACGTGGAAGGGGGACCTGTCCGCGGCGCTCTTCCATTGGCCAGCCTGGACGTCGTAGCAGGGCACGATGTTGACGACGACTCCCTCCACGCGTGCCTCTGTGTAGGGATGCTGTGCGTATTTCTTCCCCCGCGGGTAACCTTTCGTGGCCTCGAGACCGACCTTCAGCCCCGCCTCTTCGAAGCGCGTCTCGTCAATATCGGGCGAAAGCTTCACGAAGATGTCGATGTCCGCCTCCCCCGGAAGCCAGGTCCCCTTCGCAAAGGACCCGCCGAGGACCACATCCCTAGTCTCAGGGAAGCGGGCGGCGGCGAGCCTCGTCTTCGCCGCGACTCTCTCTACGGTCTCGGCGAGTCTCTTCGCCTCCTCGACGGTCGGCGTGCAGAGCTCTCTCGCCCCCTTCGGAATCGCGTCCGTCGTGGTCGTCATCTCAATGGGTAGACTCCGACGTCAGCGTAGACCGGTCCTCTCGGCGTCAACTCACTCGACTTGAGCTTGAGATGAGTCAGTTCCACACTGCCAAATTTGCGAGTCGCGTTGAGCTGAAGGAACGAGACGAGCGCCTCCCTCTTCGCGGCCGACCTGACCCGAGCGAGGGTGATGTGGGGCTCAAAGGGACGACTGTCCTCTTCCCCGATTCCTCGCAGCTCAGCGATGACCCTCTCCGCCATCGGAACGATTTTCCCCCTGTCAGCCTGAGCCACGCCTGCCCAGATTACGTTCGGATGGACGGGGGACGGAAAGGCGCCCACCCCCTCGAGGGTCACCGCCGCACGACCCAACTCGAGCGACTTCAACCTCTTGTCGGCCTCCCTCGCCTGCCACTCGGAGATCTCGCCGAGGAACTTCACCGTGAAGTGAAGGTTCTCCCGACTGACGACCTTCAGGTCCGCCTGCGTCTTGCTGAGCTCCTCCTGAACCGAAACCATCGCCGTGATCACGCTCTCTCGAGGAACCTCGAGTGCCACAAAGGCTCGCAACTTATCGGCCTACCGTCTTCGAGATAATTAAGCTCGAGCGTCTCTGCTTTAATATCGTACAGTTTCGCTGAGGAGGCGAAGATGCAAATCGTCGCGATTACCGGGATGCCGGGAGCCGGCAAGTCAACCGCCGCCAAGGCGCTCGAGAATATCGGGATGAAGCGAGTGGTGATGGGTGACGTGATCAGGGAGGAGACGAAGCGGAGGGGGCTCGCCGTCGACGAGAAGAACACGGGCGAGGTGATGAGAGATTTGAGAAAGATCTACGGGGAGGGGGCGGTGGCGGAACTCTGCCTCAAGTCGATTGGGAAGGCGAAGCCGGACCTACTCGTCGTCGATGGAATCAGGTCTCTCGCGGAGGTCGAGACGTTCGGGAGGGCGGGAACGGTGCTCCTCCTCGCGATTCACGCCTCCAGGGAGAGGAGGTATTCCCTTCTCAAGGAGAGGGGGCGAAGTGATGACCCGATCACGTACGAGACGTTTCTCAAACGGGACGAGCGAGAACTAGATGTCGGGATCGGGAGGGCGATAGCCCTCGCTGATGAAGTGATATCGAACGAGCACATCACCCCCGACGTTCTCTCTAGGATGGCCGTGAGGACGGCGAAGAGTTGGATTGAGACCGCGAGGAGGTGAGTTCTCCGTGAGCCTGGAGCTTCAGGCTAGCTTATCGCGGTCCGAAGACCCCGAGAAGGTGCTGAAGGCGATGAAGAATCTCGTCGGCGAGGGCGAGTGTCGGGTGGTGAACGAGACGGGCACGATCACAGTCAGCTCGAATAGCAAAAGATGCCTCGAGAGGATACGCGAACAGCTGAGAGACAGGAGGGTGAGGAGCGCGGCGAGAAGGCTCTTCCTGACGAGAAGCGAAGGGGGGAGCGTATCGATAATGCTGAACAGGCAGGCGGCCTCCGAGGGCATAGTCGCCCTCTGCAATCGTGAGGACGAGTCTCCCCTCGGCCCTATCTACCTGAAGCTCGAATCCGACCACCTTGGAACCCTGATGGACTGGTTGACGGCCTACGAAGTCTGGTAGGGGACCTCCAACTTCAGTCCGTCCCGGGCGGCGAGGGTGTTGGGAAAGACGGAACGGGCCTCCCTGAGGAGCCTCCCGACGTTTCTGTATCTCGCGCTGAAGTGTGTCAGGACTAGCTGACCAACCCCCGCCTCTTTAGCGAGGAGGGCGGCCTCGCGGGCCGTGCTGTGCTTTCTATCGAGGGCCTTCTCCTCGTCCTTCGAGGAGAAGGTTGAATCGAAGACCAATAGGTCGCAGCGGGCGAAGAACCTGGTGAGGGTCTTCGACGGTCTGGTGTCTCCGGAGTACCCCACTTTTCTTCCGGGTCTGGGAGGGTCCGTGACTTCTCGCGGGTTGACGGTCCGGCCTTTCAGGGTGACCTTCCTTCCGTGCTGCAGTCTCGCCCAGAGCTTCCCTTCGGGGATCCCCAACGCCTTCGCCCTCTCGGGGTGGAAGACACCGGGCCTCTCGAACTCCTCGAGGAGGTATGAGTAAGATTCAACGGAGTGAATGGCTCGGGCCGCCCTGACCCTGTAATCCCTCCCCCTGTAGACAGTCCCCACTCGCGAGGGGTTGAACCTGACCTGAAAGGTGAGCCCGATGTGGAGCGTCTCGGCTGTTGTCTTCAGCCATCTCGAGAGTGCGGAGGGGGCGACAATCGTAACTTCGCGCGTTCGCTGGGCGAGGCTCATCGTCTGAAGGAGACCCAGAAGCCCCGTCACGTGGTCGCCGTGAAGGTGACTTATCAGTATCACTGCCTCTCTGTTCAACCCCGAACCGATTCGGAAGAGTTGTCGCTGGGCGCCCTCCCCGCAGTCCATCATCACGAACTCCCCGTTTCTTCGGATCACGATAGAGGG
>VBPK01000130.1 GCA_005877225.1 Nitrososphaerota archaeon | reverse complement strand
CTGCTCGGTCTTAGTAGCACGATTGGTATCTCCCGTTGAGTCCGCCTCTGATAATCATCGTAGGGCGGATACATGTTCGTGAGCAGTGGCCAGAGTCTTCCTTTTTCCTCCTTTGTGGCTTGCACCGCTGTCATCTTCCTCTTCAGGCGCCTTATCTGAACCTCCACGCTGGGGTTACGCTTCAGGTTGGACCACCACGAAGGAGCCCTATCACGTCCGCCGTTCGACGCTACTACCGCAAGATTGGTCTCATCCGCGAGATAAAGGAGTGGAGTCGTTCGCTGCTTCCCGGTCTTGCGCCCGGTCGTCGTCAGGAGGAGAACGGGCGCGCCTCGAAAGCGTCCGCCAATGCTGCCGCCTGTCAGCCTGTAGAGGAATACGTGCAGCGTAGTAAATGGGTTCAGTGATTCTCTTTGATTTCATCATACGATAAAAAGGATTCCGAAGATAGCTCGTCGTTCGTTTTGCCGGGACACCCGGTAGGATGATAGATCACCCGAGATGATACATCCTCAAACTTGAAGCAGTCCGCTTCGTCGCCCACTTAGAAGGTCGCCGAAGTGACGCAACTGGATCCCTGCTCTCTAGCCACCCGCATGGGCGGTTAAAAAATACGATTTTCAACTGATAGGTCAATCCGAAGACGCGAATATGAGATCCCTTCCGAAAGATGGGATTGAGCATAGGAATTACCTGCGCCAAAACGTGGTGGCGAGTGTCAGGGGATTTCCACGGCGGGGCCAACGGGTGAGGAAGGGGAAGACAAGCTACGATCAAGCCTGATGTAATTTGAAGTATAATGAAGCAAACACGCGTCTGCGTCAACTGGAGAACAAGTAAAGGGCCAAGAGGTGACGGCTTCACCTAGCCCTTCCTCGTCATACTCTTGGATAAAATCCTTGAATCAAAAACTAATCTACAAGAAACTTTGGCGGGGGAGGAAGAGAAGAAGTTTGGTCCATGACGCAATGATCCCGAGGACAATGTCAACGCAGCATCCGGATAACGCAAGAGTACCCGATTGGTGCGGCGGAAGCATAATAGAAGGAGATGCCGAGGTACGAGAGGCTTTCCTGGCTTTTAGTAGCCTCGGATGCGATGAGGCCATGTGGGACTCCGAGGGCAAGGACATTGATACAAACGTTGTGAGGAAGCTGCTCAGCGACTATCCAGACTATTTTCGGGATAATGTAATAGGAGAGAGAGTCTTCCTCACGTACAGAATTCCGAATCCGAGGATAGAGGTTGCTGAAAGGAAGATTGTAACCCAGACCCTGCAGACCATCCCGCTGAGTGCAGACGTCGCCTCATTATTTCATAAGAGGAAGACCATCCCCGTCTTCGAGGTCATCCTGCCCTTCACCACTACTGGAAAGGAGCTATTATGGCTGCACGAATACTACCGCCGAGCCATATCAGGGGCAGAGGGGCTGAGACTCGACGGGTCGATGGTCGTGAAAGATTGGGTGGGCTCCTTCAGGCCGAAGACAATCAGTGTTATTCCCCTAATAGAGGACATGAGGAGTCTCCTCGCGATCGACCAGATAGCGAGGGAGTACATTGAAAGAGTGAGGGTTCGCAGTCTGCGCGTCTTCATAGCTCGGTCCGACCCAGCTCTCAACTACGGCCTCTTGTCTGCAGTGATACTGTCAAAGCTGGCACTATCGAAGCTGGGAGGAGTCGAAAGGAGGACAGGGGTAAGAATCCATCCCATAATCGGCGTTGGATCGATGCCGTTTCGGGGCCACCTGAACCCAGAGAACGTCGAGAGATTTCTTATGGAGTACAAGGGATTGTCTACCGCAACAACGCAATCCGCGCTGAGGTACGACCATTCCCCTGAGAAGGTCAAGAGAACGATACGCATCCTGAATGAGAACCTCCCCAACGGTGAACCGGTGAACATTTCGAAAGAAGATGAAGAGTTACTGCGAGGTTCGCTCGACAAGTTCAAGGCCAGCTATCAGAAGAGGATAGAGGAGCTTGCTGCATTGATCAATGCCTTGGCTTTGTACGTCCCAGAGAGGAGGGCAAGGAAGCTGCATATCGGTCTCTTCGGCTACAGCAGGAGCGTGAGGAGTGTTACGATGCCGAGGGCGATCCCGTTTGCAGCCGTGTTTTACTCGATGGGCATACCCCCTGAGTTCATAGGTGTGGGGGCTCTCCGCGACCTCAGCGAGAAGGAGTGGAAGGCGGTGGAAAGTTGCTACCTAAACATGAAGCACGACCTCGGTGTAGCGGGGAAATATGTGTCATGGGAGAGCATAAACATGCTGATGGAGATGAACCAGCGGGTCGCCAAAAGAGCCGCAATGGACGAGGAGAAACTGAGGGCGGGGCTCGGGAGATTGATGTCAGACCTCGCCGTGGCAGAGGAGCTACTCTCGATCAGGCTCGGCCCAAGCGATAGTGTCAGCAGGAGGCACGAGAACTTCGTCAACAATTTCCTTATCTCGTACATCGATAATGAAGACAACGAGGCGAGGGTCGCTCTTATCGAGGCTGCTATGTTGAGGAGGTGTCTAGGTTAGAACAACACCGTCCCCCGCGGCCCATTTCCTGAGTCAGAAGCCTGGTTCGAGGACTAGCCATGGCCACTTGCTCTCGTTCCCGCCCTCCTTAGGCCTCTCTTGCAAGCTTCTTCACCTCGACTTCGACATAACTATGTAACTTCCGGCCGTTCGATGTTTCTCCGCCGGAGTTGCCTCAGGTAGTAGCGATAGACATCCCTTCCAGCCCATCAGGGGAAAAGACATCTAACCTCAAGCGGTCGTAACGTGCTGAGGCCCATCTTGACCCAGCATTCGATTTTTTCAGTTCAGTTGCCGTGGGCGGTTAAATACGATTTTCAATTGATAGGTCAATCCTAAGACCTCGACGACCACCCCCTTCATAGATCCCCCCTCGTCACGTCCCAACCTCGAAACTGGGGAGTCTCGCTCGACTAGAAAATCAAGTGGATGAACGGGTAGTTACAGCATTTATGATGCGTGATCCCGGAAATTACTAAGCTCTTGAACGAGAATGCTACGGACTAGATTCGGAAACTTATTTGATGGTGCCAGGGGATCTTTTCCCGTTTGAACTCTCCGCCGTTGTCAATGGGTGCGCTTCCCACTCCTTGAGGAACTGCGCGTGATTCTCACATTTGTGCAATCGGGCGAAGTGGGCCACCTGTCTACCTACCAACTTTAGACGGTCACCTGTTTCGGGGTCTATGGGCTCCCCATTGAGCTTGAAGGCCTCGGCCGAATCACCGATGGAAACCTGGGCAGGAACAACCCACGCATGCAACGAGCGACCGATGGTGCGCAGATGGCTCAAAGCCTCGGTAGCGCCCACGCGACCACCTGCGACGCCGACAAGCCCGACCATCTTTCCTTCGAACTCCTCGATCCCTGTCAGGTCCAACGCATTCTTCAGAACTCCGCTGAGGCTCCCGTGAATCTCGGGTGAGCCCAGGATGATACCATCGGATGCCCGGAGCTCGCTACGGAAACGTTCCACCGCCTTGACGTTGCCTTCCTCCCTCTCGAGGCCCCAGTAAGGAAGATTGTAGGCTGCGAGGTCCATAACTTGGACTTTCGCGCCTTCTTCTTCGGCGCCCTTCAGAGCATACTGGACAGCCATTCTCGTTGCGCTAGGAGCGCGCAGGCTACCGCTCAAGCCGACGACCCGTATCTCAAGGGACTCGCGGACGGCATCGACGATTTGAGTGACTAGCATTCAACAATCACTCCGCGACGGCTTCGAGCTCTTTGCGAAGTGCGGGTGCGACACGTTTACCCAGTAGTTCAATGGCTCGCACGATCTTCGCATGAGGCAATGATGCCGCGTTCATCTGAAAGGTGACGCGCGAGATGCCACCCAGCGCCTTGCTGTGCCGAACAATCTTCTCGACCACCTCTTCCGGGTCGCCAATGATGAGCGCGCCCTGCGGACCGCGCTGAGCGTCGAAATCGGCACGTGTGAGCGCAGGCCATCCTCGCTCCTTCCCAACCTCGGTGACCGCGCGTGCAAACCCTGGAAAGAAATCGTCCGCGGCCTCTTGCGTTGTTGCGGCAACATAACCCGGCGAGTGTAGGCCGACCTTCAACTGATCGGGCGAGTGCCCGGCACGATTGCCTGCCTCCCGGTAGAGATCGATGAGCGGACGAAAGCGGCGAGTCTCGCCGCCTATAATCGCGACCATCAGTGGAAGTCCGAGCGCTCCCGCACGGGCGAACGACTTCGGAGTTCCGCCAACGCCCAACCAGATAGGAAGCGGGTTCTGCACGGGCCTCGGATAGACCCCCTGCCCCGTCAGGGGAGGCCGAAATTTGCCAGACCAGTAGACGTGCTCATTGTCACGAATCTTCAAAAGAAGTTCGAGCTTCTCTGCGAAGAGCGAGTCATAGTCCTCTAGGCGGAACCCGAACAATGGAAAGGATTCGATGGAGGAACCGCGGCCGACAACCATCTCAGCCCTGCCCCGCGACAGGAGGTCCACAGTGGCGAAGTTCTGAAATACTCTTACCGGGTCGGCGGAACTCAAGACCGTTACGGCACTCGTCAGGCGTATCTTCTCCGTGCGTGCCGCCGCGGCTCCGAGGATGACAGTTCCACTAAGTTTTGGAGACGGTCCGGTGCGCTAACCGCGAGGCTTGCCTCGTCGAATGCCGCTGCGAAGCTGTCCACTCCAATTTCTATCAACTATATCACCCGTTCAGCTGAAAATAAGTGCCCCCATTCGGCCACCGACTCATCGCTTAATAAAGGTGGTAGTATTCTCCGACTAAGTAGGTATTATTTACTTAACTGAGAGGACCAGGAGGACCACGCGCGGCCGGCCTTGCCCATTAAGTGAGAAGTGCCCTCACTCCTGGAGCTCGTTTGTTTCATTTGATGAGATGCCGGGATGACGCTTCGTCATCCACCTAGAAGGTCGTCGCCATGAGGCGACTGAATCTCTGCTCTCTCGACACCTACATGGGCGGCTAAACACGATTTTCAACTGATAGGTCAATCCGAAGACGCGAAGATGAGATCCTTTCTCTTTTCAGCCTCTTGTAGATGACTTTTCCATATTCACTACCGAAAGGCACTTGGATCAGGTCCATTGGGTGACTGATCGCCATAGAGAAAGCGGCAATAAGAACGACCGGCTGAACAAATGGGAGACGGTCCCCGTTAGCATCAATTAGATATTGTGCAGTCTGAAGTCTTAGGCCAGTCGACTCGGCATACAACAACTAGTTAAGTCGCTCCAGAAAGAGATGCGAAAAGGTGGCAGACAACGGTCCAGTTCGTCCACTGCTGCGATCTGCACCTGGACAAGAGCTTCAATTTCCTCAACCCGGCTAACTCTCGCCGCCGAAAGGAGGACATCGACAGGAACTTCGCAAGCATAGTGGAGTACAGTCTGAAGGAAGAGCCGGACCTGTTTCTTATGGCCGGGGACATCTTTGACAAGAAGTCCCCTTCCAACGAGTCAAGAGTGTTTCTAATCCGAGAAGTCAGGAAGCTGAGCGAAGCCGGGATCAACGTCGTGGCAATCGGGGGCAATCACGACATGCCGAGAACCCCTGGGGCGACGAGCATGGCGATTGACGCCTTGTCGGGTGCAGGGCTAGCCACCGTCCTCTCCTCGACCGAGGTGCAGAGCCAGGCATTCCGATTCGATGGCAAGTCGGTCGTGGTCTCCGGAAGATCGTATCTTACCCAGTCCGAAAACCAGAATCCCCTTCGCGGAGTCACGGTGGACAAGGGGGCAGACTACAACATCTTCATGGTGCACGGGTCACTCCAGGGATTGGGCGTCAGGCCGAACACCCCCGAGATGGCAGCCCAGAACCCGTTCTACGCCCAAGACATCCCCGACGGAGTCGACTATCTTGCCATGGGGCACTTCCACAATTCCTTCGAGCGAGCCCACGGCCGATGCCGGATTGTGAACCCAGGCTCGGTCGAGCGTCTGGACTGGTCGGAATTCGACGACAAGAAGGCATTTGCTTGGGTCGATCTGAACGAGTCCGGGTGCGATGTTGATTTTATCCCATTGGAGATGCGCCCCATGGAATCCAGCTCCCTTTCCCTGAATCGGAATGCCGGCGATCTGACGAAGGTTGTAAGAGAGCACTTGGCGCAATCGCGAGACCCCGAGAAATTGTTCCGGCTCGGCCTCGAGGGTTCGCTCAACAAGGACGAATACGGCAAGCTAAACTTTGGGGACCTCCTCAACTATGCCAGAGACGCGTTCTTCGATTTCGACCTGGTGCGCGACGGCCTCTCGGTCGAAGGCGAGAGGATCTTTCTGGGGCGAGTAGACTCACCGGAGCATGCATTCGCAAAACGCCTTGAGGGGCTGATCGCGAAAAGCGCATCGGACGAAGAAAGGCGCTTCCTGTGGGACGTCAAGGAAGCGGGTATGATCCTACTGGAGGAGGCTGCGGAGTGATAATCCACAGAATCTCTGCCCAAGGATTCAAGATCATCGGGGAAAAGCTGACCCTCGAGCTCCCCGACTCTGGAAGGATAGGCATACAGGGGGCGAACGAGAGCGGCAAGTCCACGTTGCTCGAAGCCATCGGATACGCACTGTACGGTCCAAAACTGGGCGCGCGCGTTCCTAGGGAGGATGTAATCACATGGGGCAAAGAGCGAGCGCGGTTGGAATTGGAGTTCGACTCAGGCTCGAAGAGGTTCCTTCTCACAAGGGAGCTGAGCTCGAAGGGACACAAGGCAAGCCTTACTCCGATAGTGGATGGCGCAAGGGATCAGAGGAACGCCATAACAAGCATCTCTGAGATAGAGAGCGTGGTAGAGAACGAGACCGGCATGGATTCCGAGTCTTTCGCCAAGCTGATTTACATCGGACAGAATGATTTGGATGCGCTCCGGGACTTCCCGAAGGCGAGGAGGGAACAACTAGTGGACAAAATCATGGGAATCGACCTCCTCGACGGGGGAATCAAAGGAGGCAAAGAAGCCCAGTCCGAGATGCGCGACGAGTTGGAGAAACTGGGCATCAGGCTCCAAGGCGTCTGGAAAAACAAGGCGTTGTACGAGGAGAAGCTGAGCAAGAGGAACCTGCTCGCGAAGAAGGTCGAAGACTCTCTCCCATTGCTGCAGGAACTTGACAGCAACTTCGCCTTGTCACAGAGCAGACTCGCTGCTTTCGAATGGTTGGCGAAGAAGAATGCACTTGAAGACTTGCAGAAATCAAAGCAGTCCGAGTTCAAGGAAGTCAACGGGAAAGCGCAGCAGGTTGATGGCCTTCGTGAACAGCTTAGGAAGGGGGAGGCAGCACTGGCCAAGTTCGCGTCCCCGGTGAAGCAACTGGCGGAGACCGAGGCAGGCTTCGAAGAAGTCGAGAGGAAGAAGGAGGACAAGGAGGGCGAGTCGGCGCGTCTCCGCGAAGAGTCTACTGTCCTGCTCAGCCAGAAGGACCCGGCAGAATCGACGTCGGTTGATGTCTTGGACAAGGCCAAGACCACAGCGAGCCGATTCTTCGCGGTATTCTTGGTCGCAGGCGTCTTGACAATGGCAAGCACATTCGTTTACGCCCAAACCGCGATTGCTAGTGTCGTTTTCTTCGCCTTGTCAGCCGCCTACTATGTGAGATTCCACCGCATTGACGCCCGACTGGCGTCAATGTCGGATTTGCGGGCAATTTCGAAGCAGTTGACCGGCTTGAGAGCGACACTCGATGATAACGAGCGAATCAGGAACCAGCTGGAGGCAAGGACCGGCTTCCACTCATCCGCGGAGGTGAGGGAAGCCGTGAAATTCTTGTCGAAGGAGCTCAAGTCAACCACGGGACAAGACACTCTTGAGGGCCTCTCCGCAGTCAATGCGGACGTTCGATTCAAACTGACACCTCTGGAGAAAGACGATCCGGCGGGGAGGAGCCGCGAACTCACTCTCGAGCTAGAGGGACTCGATAAGGAATTCAAGCTGCATCTCGAAGTCAAGCCTCATGGTGCTGACAAGCTAAGCTATAGCGCCGAAGACCATGACTCGGAAAGAACGATCTGCGAGCGCCTCCGGACGAAGGCCAGCGACATCCGAGCTGGCATAACATTCGACCAACGGCTCCTACAGGTGCTCGACGGCGACCTCGTATCATTGAAGCCTGACTTCGAGGCGTATCCTCTTCTTCAGAAGAAGTCTGAGGATTTGAGCTACAAGATTGGCGTACAAGAGAGGGCAGTGCATGAGCTTTCCGAGACGGCCAAGTCGCTGCGCAACCAGGTCATCCCCCATGCGAAGTTCTTCATCAACAAGATCCTGCCGAAGATGACAAATGGGAGGTATTCTGACTTCGAAATCGTAGAAAACCTCACGTTCACCGTCAACACCGCTGGCGAGTACAAGTCCCGCGAGGTTTTCAGCGGGGGGACCCAGGACCAGTTCCTGGTCGCCCTGCGCCTCGAC
>VBPK01000129.1 GCA_005877225.1 Nitrososphaerota archaeon | reverse complement strand
AGGCGTTATTCACTGACGGCACGTCGGCAAAGCTGAAGGTCGTCGCTAACGGCGAGCTGATGATTCCGTTCCACTTCCAGGTCCACAGTAGCGGGTCGGTAGACCTGACGATCGACATCCTGCCGAACACCATTCAAGTGAGTAAGGGCGTCGCGACCGTTCTGAAGCCCGTGATACACCTCACCGCTGTGCAGAAGAGCCATTCGGCCACGATCACAACGAAGGCATAAGATGCATACCAGCCTTGCGAGGCGAATTAGCAGCTTTCGAAAGCACTCGCAGCTGTCGTAGTCTCTGGGGCCCCAGACAGCGGGCAAGACGAAGAGCAGTAATCCGGGCGACACTTCGTAATCCACTTAAATTCGCGGCCGTGGGTAATGTAGCGCTTTTCCAGCGTCATAAAATAGGGATTCTTTCCTCTAAAATCTAAGATCCTCTAAAATCCTCTAAAATAGGGATAGGGACTCGTCCCTCGCCTCTGACCGTCGCATCCCCGATACAGGGACGTCGGAATCCTCATTTCATGCGCTCCGAACGAGCGGCAGCGTTTGGTTCCCCTCCTGGCTAGATACCGGGCTGCCGGCATCGAGATAGTCGCCCTGGATGGGATGGACCTCGATTCAAGCGGAACGTATCAGACCATGGGCACCGACGGGCTAATGCGAATGATATCGAGTGGGAAGGCGGCGTTCCTCCTATCCTTCGACGCGAACTCGAACCGACTCGACGACCAGCTCACGACCGTGACGAGAAAGGCTGTTGAGCTGCAGGTCCCGGTGGTATTGACTCCTGAGGAAGCGTCTGCCCTCCTGGACTGCATGTCGGACGAGGGTTGACTCTTGCCGATGCTGAGTTGCGACCACGATTACCGCCGCTTGTGCTCCTCCGGCGTGTTGCCTTACCAGGCATCGCAGCTTGCTTGAGGCGATGGGAGGGATGTCGGCTCGTTCAGACGGGTTCAAATCATAAGGTAGAGAAGAAGAAGAAGAAAAGAAGAATCGGAATCTCGAGCCCGGACAGCATTCACGCGTTTCAAAAAGAAGGGCCTCGAAAACCGCTGGACGACCGGAGCTAAGCCGAAAGAGCGCGAATTGACGTCCGAAATTGAGGTAGAATAGCGAACATCCGACCTCGAATCTCTCGATGAGAGGAAGACGGGTGCGACCAGGCCCGAAATCGGTCTCAGTGTAGTAATGATTCTCGCGGCTAAGACATCTCGAAGTCAGTCACTAGAGGTTTTCCCCTCGAGATCGTCCACCTGGCCCTTCCGGGAAGATCGCGCCCCTCATAGGGAGTCCATCCGCACTTGCTAAAGACGTCTCTCGACGTAGCCCTGCGTGTGGACCTGAGGTCGAGGATCGTCAGGTCAGCCCTCGTTCCGACGTAGAGGTTCCCCCTGTCCCTGAGCCCGAAGAATCTGGCCTGATTCCCCGAGCAGACCTTGGCGATCGTCATTGGACTGAGCCCGCACTTCAAGATTAGCCAGGCCACGATTCCGCCGTAGAAGTCGAGACCGGGCACTCCGCTCGCGCTCTCCGTAAGCTTCTCCTCCAGTGTGTGAGGTGCGTGGTCGGTGACGAGGAAATCCACCTTTCCCTTCCCCAGGGCATCCAGAAGAGCGCTCCTGTCGGCCTCCCCCCTGAGGGGTGGGTTGGTTCTGAGGAGCCTGTTCGTCAGCATGTCCTTTCTCGTGAAAAAAAGGTGATGAAGGGTTGCCTCGCAGGCGAGACCGACGCGAGTCTCTTGTGCGTGCCGGACCAGCCTCAGACCGCTTCCAGTGGAAATGTGACAGACGTTGATCCTTGCTTCTGTGCGGGTCGCGAGGAGCCTCTTGATGGAACGGACTTCAGCTTCCGGAGGTCTAAGGTCCGCGTGCGAATCGGCGCGATTCGAACTCGAGCATGCTTTTTTGACGTTGGAATCGATCACGGACTGATCTTCACAGTGAACGTCGGCCGGTCTGCGGGTATCCGCGATGCGCGAGAGCGCCCGTCCTAGGAGAGGGTGAGGGAGGACCACGTCTCCGGTCGTTCGGGCCAGGTAAATCTTGTAGCCAATGACCCGGTCGGCTATTCTCGCTATGTCCTCAAGACGGTGACCGTTGACACCCCCAAAGAGTCTGACGTCGACTAGTGCTTTCGACTTGGCCAGGCGCAGCTTCTCATCAATCGTTGCCACGTCAGTCGCCGGGACCGGGTTGTTGGGCATGTCGAAGACCGTAGTGACTCCCCCGTTTGCCGCGGCCTTGGTTCCGGTGGTGAAGTCCTCCTTGTATTCCCATCCAGGCTCCCGGAGGTGAGCGTGGACGTCTATGAATCCGGGGAAGACGAGGCAACCCATCGCATCAATCCTCTTCGTACCCTTCAATCCCTGTCTCTTGATTGCGGCGATTCTCGTTCCGTTGACCCCAATCTGCACATCACGGACTCCGCCCGGGGTCACCGCCCGTCCCTCGACCACCAGGTCGTAATCCATCGGGTTACACTCTGACGAAATCGGGGATTTTGCCGAAGTCCAACAGCGTGTCGCAGTACCTGCACTGCAGCATCCTCTCCGTCTTCAGGGTGTAAAACATCGTCGTGAGCGGTTCCCTCTCAGCGTTCGAGATGCAGAGGAGCTCGGGGCAGCGTATCCGCCCTTCGATGGTGTCCGGCACCATCGGAGAGTACTTGAAAACCTTCCAACTTTTGATGTAGTTGATCGTCGCCGTCGGGAAGATCAAGCAGAGGATGTCTGCCTCGTTCTCGTCAATCCTCCACCGGTCAACCTTGATTACGTCCTTCCTCCCCAGCCTACCGCTGACGACGTTCTGGAGCACGGCGACCGAGACATCCAATTCAGATTTGGCGAGCCTCTGAAGACGGAGGACCCGAAGCACAAGGTCGGCCTTCCAGGCGGGTATGTGGTCGATAACCGTCCCGTCTTCTATCTTCCTCACGAGCAGCTTTTCTTGCGATGCTTCCGTCTACTTCGCCACCACCATGCTGAGAAGAGCCATCCTCAGCGGGACTCCCGCCGCAGCTTGGACAAAATACTGGGCGTACTCGCTCTCGTCGACATCGCTAGACAGCTCGTCGACCCTCGGCAGAGGGTGCATAACGCGGAGGCCCTTCTTCCCTTCTTTCAGGAGACTCAGGTTGATCTGGTAGACGCCCCTCACTCTTTCGTATTCAGTAGGGTCTGGTATGCGCTCCTTCTGTATCCTCGTGACGTACAGGACGTCGAGCGACCCGACGACGTCCCTGACATCCTTCGTTTTCGTGAACCCCACCCCCCTTTCGCTGAGAAAATGGTCTATCTCCTTCCTCGTGGTCAACGACTCGGGCGCCACGAACGTAATCTCGACGTCATAGTTGGAGAGTCCGTAGCTGAGCGAGGAGGCGGTCCTCCCATACTTGAGGTCGCCGAGTATCCCGATGCGCAGTCCGTCGATTTTTCCGAAGGCCTTCCTGATTGTGTAAAGGTCAACCATGGCTTGCGTCGGATGCTCCCGGCTCCCGTCTCCTCCGCTGACCACCGGGACTTTCGTAAGGTCGGCAGCGAAGCGGGCCGCACCCATCAGGTTGTGTCTCATGACGATACAATCCACCCCGTATCCCTCGTACATCCTGATTGTGTCGTGCAAAGTCTCTCCCTTCGCGACTGAAGACTTCTCAGGCGACGAGAAACCCGTCGTCCTGCACCCGAGCCTCTCCGCCGCGATTTCGAAACTCGAGTAGGTCCGTGTGGATGGCTCGTAGAAGATCAGAGCAACGAGTTTCCCATCGAGGGCCCCGCCGGGTCTGCCTGATTCGATTTCCTTGGTCGAGTCGAAGATGAACTCGAGCTCCTCCCTCGAAAAATCTCTCATGGTGATAATGTCCCTCCCAGCGAAATCCTCTGCCTTCATCTATGGGTGGCCCCTCTAACCTTGGTCTGGAGAAGCCGGAGCCTCACCTCAAGCGCCAGAAACGGGTTCAGCAGTGCGCCGGTCGCGCTCTCCACCGCGTCGGCGCCGGATTTCATCAGGCTTACTGCGTCCCGGGGGCCGAGTATCCCGCCAAGACCGACTATCTTGTAGTCTCTCCCCCCGGTACGCTGCTCGGCCAAGTTCGCAACGGCACGGCGAGCAAGCTCCCGAATCGCGGAGCCGCAGATCCCAGCCTTACCGCCCCTGTCCGTGAAAAGTGGGACGCCGTCCCGATCCCTGACCACCGCAGCCACGGAGTTCATCGCGACGTAGGCCACCCTGTCGTCCCAGGTCTCCTCGACGAATTCCCGGTAGTCCCGCAGATAACCCGTCTTGATGAAGACAGGATAGTCTCCTCCAACTCTCTTTCGGACGGCGTCGACGACGCGGCCGCTGAGCTTTGCGTCCGTGAAGGTCTCTCCCCCCTCTCCGGGGAGGATGTTAGGACAGGAGAGGTTGAGCTCCACGGCGTCGGCTCCCAGGTTCTTTCCCTCCAACGCGAGGGAGGAGAATTGCGATAGCACGTCTTCTTCGCTTGTCTCACGCCCGACCGTGGCTGTGACGCTCATAACGAAGAACCGGTCCCGAACCGTCTCGGCGACGCGCCGGGCCTCTGCTCGCCAGAAGCCGGGCTCGGGAGTCGGCATCCCGAGAGAGTTAGTGATCGAGCCCGTGACCCCCGCGTGCGACACGAATCCGTGTGCGAAGTCTCCCTCGACATGGAGCAGGTTGGGCATACCGTGACCAATCCAGCGCCTGTCCCTCATCGTCTTGTAGGTCAAGATGCTGTAGCCAAGCTGCGAGAAGAGGGCGAGCCACCTGTAGTTCGGGGCTGGACCGCTCGCCACGCCGACTGGGCTCGGAATTGTCTTCCCGAAGAGAGTGACTCTGGTGCTCTCTCCAGAACTTTTCTCCAGATTGCAAATCTCATCTGAGAGTCGTTCGAGTCTGCTCGTTTCCTGGTCCGTCAGTGTTCGAGGGCCGCGATCGAAGTTCTCCCAGAAGCTCGACGAGACGTCATAAAGTGGCTCCGAAGTGATTTCCATCCGCGGATTAATGGGTCGGATTGCGAACCCGCCCTTTAATTGGGCATGTTCGGATTATAAGTCTTTCAGGATTTCGTGGATTGTACATCGTCCAGCTGCGACTATCAACGCGCCCAGGAAGTCTTCAAAGGAAGACTTCGAGGCAATGCTCCGGAATCCGGAAGCGAGCAAACACCGCGGCGTTGCCGAGTCGATAGCTAGTGCCGACCCTCGTCTGTACAAGGCTGAATCAGTGCATCACGTCTAGGAGAAGGGGTCTCGCGGTGATCATTTCCTCGAATTGGCTGTGAAGTTGCTCGATCTCTGACGTGAGTATCCCCAATCTGGAGCTTCCTTAACCCTTCTCGCCAAGGTCGAAGCCGTTTCAGTGTATGTCTCGTACCGTGTCCTGTACTCTCGGTGCACGGCGAAGACATCATCGGCTTCAGGTCAGCGCCTTGACCATTTCAACGCCGGCTGAGGTCTTTCTCCATCGCGGCCGCCAACTTCTTCCAGGCGGCGGAATCCTCTCTTGTCAATTTACTCGCCAATGCCGCGGTCTTGGTCGGCGTCGCCTTACCTTCATCATAGTTGATTTGGAGGCCCGTGAAATCCAGATGAGACGAGTTCTTCCCATCTGACAGGATTTCATAAAGGAACTGGGAATGTGTGATGGGACCAGTAAGATGCGTGCTTGTCCAGGAAAGTCGCTCTGGATACAGCCGAACGATTTTACGCTTTATCGTGCGCCGTCCATCCTGACCGCGCATCGTATCGGTGAGGATGATGGCGTCCTCGGAGATTCGCTTAACACTGCGTTTCCCGTTTTCCCCCATTAGTGCAAGATCGGCGGGTTCGTAGTCGGTACACCATCTGTAGGCATCGATTGCTGGCACCTTGAAGTGTTGGCTGAAGCCGTAGCGTATCGAAGACGCTCCCATCCGATGTCAGGATCTCGTCTCCCTTTCGATCCTATTTAACCGGCTCGGCCTCACAAGTCGGTCTACGTACGTGAACGCGAAGTAAATCAAGGGGACTCCCGCCATCACCCCGCATTCGACTGGGCTATCGACCTGACCCCCTCCGGACGAAGTCCGATAAGCCCCAGAGGTCGAGCGCCAATGCGAGTGTGAATAAAGTCCTCGAAGAGTATATGAAACGACCACAGCATCAGGAAAAGGATGGAAGAGGCACCGGAAGCGCCATCTCGAGTCCCTTCGTGAATTGTTTCGCGGTGACGTTTGGTCAGGATGCGGCAGCACTGCTCGGTCTT
>VBPK01000128.1 GCA_005877225.1 Nitrososphaerota archaeon | reverse complement strand
AAGAGGAGCGGATAGTAGTGTTCCATCACCTCTATCGGCGTGTTGAGCGTATTGGTCATGTTTACCTGAACCCCGCTCACCCCGTCTGAGCCCGGCCTCGCCCCCTGACCGCCACCGATTGTTTCGTAGAATGCCCAACTCCTGCCGAGCTTTGGGTCCACCCCACCCAGCATCAGGTTGTTCATGCTCCCGTGAGACGCCGCCGGGATCTTGCTCGGAAGAGCCGCCGAGAGAGCCTTGTAGATCACGTCCACGACCCGCTGGCTTGTCTCGAGGTTCCCGGCCGCGACCGCCGCGGGCTTGACCGGATTGACTATCGTCCCCTCGGGTGCCGTGACGACGATGGTGCGGTCGAAGCCGTCGTTCAGGGGGAGCTGGGGCGGGAGCAGAGTCTTGATTGCGAATGTCACCGCGGCCCTCGTTACACCGAGCACGGCGTTAATCGGGGAAGGTGCCTGCCGCCGAGTTCCCGCGAAGTCAACATCGACGCCCCTTGAGGAGAGGGCCACGCTCACGCGGACGGGGAGCAGCTCGTCATCGAGCTCGAGGTAGTCTACAGCGCGCCATCTCCCCTCTGGCAGCTTCGCATACTCTCCGAGCGCTACCCTGTGGGTCTGGTCGAGTATCGAATCGCAGATCGCCTTGAACATCTGGAGCCCGATGGGGGCGGCTATCCCCAGCAGTCGCCTCTCCCCGAGCAGGTTTGCCGCAACCTGCGCCCTGAGGTCGCCGCGAGTTAGATCTGGTACCCTTGAATTCGCTTGAAGCAACCCCAGGAGTTCAGGGTCGATTCGTCCCTGAGCCATTATTCTTAGGGGTGGAAGGATGAGGCCCTCCTGGTAGAGTTCCGTCGCTCGTGGAGAGATGCTCGCGGGGACCATCCCGCCGACGTCGACGTGATGGGCCTTGTTTGCGACGTATCCCAGAATCTCGCCCTTGAGAAAGACGGGACGTATCAGCACGATATCGTTGAGGTGGGTCCCCGCGATGTAAGGGTCGTTCACGACGTACATCTCGCCTTCAGCGGGCTGAACGCCTTCCCTCCGCAGGTAGGTGAGGGTGTTCCTCAGCCCGACCGGGAACGACCCTATGTGTACAGGGATCTGCTCCGCCTGCCCCACCGTTCTCTCCTCCGGGTCGAGTATCGCACAGCTGTGGTCGGCCCTCTCCCTGATGTTCGGCGAGAAGGCAGACTTCCTCAGGGAGACTCCCATCTCCTCAGATACGTAAATGAGGCCGTGCTTCACGACTTCGATCGTCGCGAGGTCTGTCTGCACCCTCATCAGACCCTCTCGATGACGAGGCATCGCAAGTGGTTCTTCACGCATCCCCACCCTGGCGGGACCACAACAGTCGAGTCGTACTCCTCCACGATCGCCGGTCCTCGTATTACCCCCCCACCCACGGGGAGGAGTTCGCGCGAGTAGACCTGAGTCTCGAACCATCTTTCGCCGAACTTGGCTCTTCTTCGCCCCTCCCCCCCAGCCACGGGCATCTCTCCCTCGACCTCGCTCAGTCTGACCTTCGACGTCGCAGGGATAGTCGTCGTCAGCCTCAGGGCGGTGAGCTCGATCCTCTCGCCCTCGTGGGCGAAACCGTACACCTCGACGTGTCTCCCCTCGAAGGCTTTCGTGACAGCCGCTCGGTTGAACGGCCTTCTCACCACAATCTCGAGCTCGTACCCCTGACCATAGTATCGGAGGTCGATGCTTCTACGGTAGGATGGTCTACCCTCGATTCCTTTCTCGTTGAGCGACTCCGAACTTTCTCTCTCCATCTCTTCAAACATCTCTTCTATCTTGCCCTCCCCGACCTCTTCTAGAAGCCCGACCATCCCCCTGACCCTGTCGTACCTCATATCCGTCATCAGCATCCCGAGGGCGCTGAAGAGCCCGGGGAGGGGCGGGACGATCACCTTGGTTATCCCAATCGACTCGGCCACCTCCACCGCGTGCATCGGTCCCGCTCCACCGAACGCGACTAGCGCGAAGTCGCGGGCGTCGAGTCCCCTCTCGAGGGTGACGATCTCGATTGCTTTGGCCATCTGAAAGTTCACTATCCTGAGCGAGGCGGAGGCCAGCTCCTCGGCCCCCATCCCTGACCTCTTGCGCAGACTCTCGAAGGCCCTCGCGGCCTCCTCAGGATTCAGACGCATCTTTCCGCCCAGTAGGGTCGTGCCGATCCTGCCAAGAATCAGGTTCGCATCGGTTATCGTTGGAGCTTCCCCGCCCTTCCCGTAGCAGGCAGGGCCTGGGTCCGCTCCGGCGCTCATCGGGCCGACGGCCATCTCGCCCGCCTCGCCGACGGATACTACGGTCCCGCCTCCGGCGCTCACCTCTGCCAGGTCGATGCTCTGCGTCCGAACGGGGTATCCGCTCCCTTTCACGAGTCGCCCCCTGTTCACCCTCCCGCCAACCTCAACCTCCGGAACGACGGCCGGTTCGAAGTTGAGAATCGCACCCGCCTTCGCTGTCGTCCCTCCCATGTCGAAACTGATGACCTTGGCGAGTCGGAGAGATCTCGCAACTTCCGAGGCTGCGACCACCCCTGCCGCGGGTCCAGACTCGACCGCTAGAATGGGGCGTCTCCCGGCTTCGGCGATATCCAGCAGTCCACCCGAAGAACCCAGAACGTACAACTCAGCCGTGATCCCGATTCTACGCATCTCCTCTCCTGCAGAGCGCAGATAGCCGGAGACCGCCGGTGCCAGGACCGCATTCACAACAGTGGTGCTCGCTCTCTCGTACTCCCTCTGTTCGGGGTCGATGTCGGAGGAGGCGTAGACCTGTCGATGAAGCGTCCTCTTTAGAAGCGTTTCAACAACCCTCTCGTTCGAGGCGTTGACGTAGCTGTTGAGGAAACAGATTGCGACCGTCTCGGCACCGGAGTTTCTCAGCCTCCTAGCGAGTTCCCGCAACTGAGTCTCGCTGACCTTGACCAAGACATCTCCCTCCGAATCAACACGTTCATCCATCTCGAACCTCAGACTCCGGGGGACGAGCGTTCGAGGACGGCTGAAGTTGATGTTGTACAGCTCGGGCCTGTTCTGTCTCCCTATCTCGATGACGTCCCTGAATCCCTTGGTAGTTATCAGGGCGCATGCGGGGAGACGGATTCCGAGCTGACCGAGGAGGAGGTTGCTTCCGATTGTTCCGACGTGGACGAGGCTCTCGATTTGTTCCGGGTCGACTCGCCCCGAGATTACTTCGACTACGGCATCGACGAACCCCAATTCTGGGTTTCTCGGTGTGCTCTCGATCTTCAACGCGTAGAGCTTTCCCGAATCATCGACCATCACGGCGTCGGTGAACGTCCCCCCCACGTCGACAGAGAGCCTGACCAAGGACCCTACCTAGCGGTCCTGGGTAGCTGATACCCGCATAAACCTAATAGTTACAGCCACCCTTCTATGGGGGAGTGCCACAGACCACCGACAGGAAGCTACAGAGGAGGTCCCTCAAGATACTCATAGACGAGCTCTTTGGCATAGACCCGAGGATACGCTTCATCGCCGTCTATCACGGGCAGTACATCATAGCCGGTGGGATGCGGCCGGACCTCGAGTCGCACGACCCCGACGACGAGGCACGCGATCTCGACCTGCAGCTCGAGAAGATCGGCGAGATACTCAGGAGATGGCAGCGCTGGTTCGGAAAGCTCCACGCATTCACTCTCAGGTACGAGAGGGTCAACCTCATCTTTCAACCACTGGAAGGGGAACGATTTCTAGTGATGAGCACCGAACCGCAGCTGGACCCCTCGACTGTCGTGATGAAGGTCGAGGCTCATTCGAGCTACAGGACGCTGACAGAGGAAATCCCCTAGCTCATCGAGAAGCGAGGTTTCCTCTTCTTCCTCCTCTTATCAGCCTCCCCCATACCCAGATGCTCGCCCCCGCGCCGATCACCCCCGCGATTGCCAGGGAGTACGAAAGCGTCTGGCTCGGAGCGCTCCCGAACTCGATGGACAACGGTAAATCCTGCCCGTACCGTATCGCGAACTGAGCCTCTCGCGTTTCGTTGCCCAGATTTGCAATGAGCCTGTAACTCCCGGCGGGGAGCAGGAAGGAGGTCGACCCGCGGGCGTCCGCGGTCATCGTGAGCGTGTCGTTCTTCTGGTCGATGACCTCGACGACGGCTCCCAGCGCCGGAGAACCGTTCAGCCGAGCCACCAGCTCTAATCTTCCCGCTCGGACGTCGAGTTCCTGAATCGAGTAAGGCTGCACGACCTGAAGAGTCTGCGTCTCGAAGACCTCCTTCCCGATGGCAACAGAGATGTTGAGCGGGAGAGGATAGTGGTTGGCTGCGAGGTATATGGTTCCGTTGACGACCTTCATTTCTTCGATGGCCCGACTCGGGACTACGACGATTCGAGCCGCTGCCATCTTTTCACGCCAGGGCACGGCGACCACATTTATGACCGCCGGTGCCACGGACACCGGTTCCAGCGATAGCCCTTCGACCCCCGACGACCTGTACATGGTGTAGACCGTGCGCGGCCATTCGGTCGTCGACGGGCCCAGCGGCAAGTCGAAGGAGAATACCGAAGATACGATGTCCATCGTTGATGTACAGCCTCGCAACCAGACCCAGCTCGCACTGTCCGTGATCAAGACGCTGGTTTCGTAGACCGAATAGCCAGAGCAGCCTCTGAA
>VBPK01000127.1 GCA_005877225.1 Nitrososphaerota archaeon | reverse complement strand
GAAGGTAGAATTTGTTGGCGCCGTGGCGCTGGTCGATCAGGTATCGAACTTTCGTGGACTTCGCGTCTCTTATCAGAAGGGGCTCCTCGCTGACCTGCTCCCTGTTGACGATGTAGACCATCCTTCTTTCTCCGCTTCTACGCGTGCCAGCGATCTAAGTCTGCGCAGAGCCTTTCTTGAAGGCCCTAGCCAGCCCCGCCCAACCGGCTGACCCATCGAACGGCGTGTAGAGCCGCACCCTGTCCAGCACACCCTCGTACCTGTCCCGGAGGAGTCCCGGGAGTTCTTCCCACAGTCCTTCCAGGACGAACTCGCGAAGCATCTCGTCGGAGACCTCCTGTGACATGCGGTCCCAATCACTGCTCACCGACTTTGTGTGTAGCCTGTCGCAGGCGTCCCCCCAACCGTGGAGTTCGAGAACCCCCCTGTATGTTCTCGTCGAAGCATAGAAGGCGACCTGACGCCTGCATTCCTCCCTCGCCCTCCGCAGCTCCGCCTGATTCTTCCCTGTCGCGACGAAGACCGAGGCAGCCAGTTGCATCTGATGGCGACTTCGTCCCGACTTCGCCAATCCTTCCCGAACCGAGCCGAGGATTCGTTCCTTCACGTACCGCACGGTGTGGAGTGGATGAATGTGCAATCCGTCGCAGAGTTCTCCCGCGAGCACGCACATCCGCGAGTTCACGCCGGCGAGGAAGATCGGAATCTTAGGATGCTCGATCGGACCGGGATTGAAGAAGGGCGTCATGAGGTTGATCTTGTAGAACCTGCCCTCGAATTCCAGTCTCTCGCCCGTCTGCCAGGCACCCCAGATCGACCTCAGCGCGCGTATCACTTCTCTCATGCGAGCGACCGGAGGCTCCCACTTCATCCCGAAACGCCGCTCGATGTGGCCCTTCACCTGACTTCCCAGACCGAGTATCAGTCTCCCCCTCGAAAGGTTCTGGATGTCCCAAGAGGCGTAGGCCAGCGTCATCGGACTTCTCGTGAACGCCAAGGCGATCGCTGTTCCTAGCCGAACCCTCTGAGAGTTTGCAGCCGCGAGGGCCAGCTGCACGAAGGGGTCGTGGCGTATCTCGTTCGCCCAGACGGCGCCCACCCCCATTCCGTCGGCAGCCCTCGCGAGGGTAGAGACTTTCGAAACCATCTTGGTCGCGAGTTCGACGTCGAAGTACAAGGTCCCATCCATCGGTCTTCCTCTCGAATTGATAAAGCGGAGGAGCCGCCTCCCCCGAAGCCCAAATAGGTGGTAGGGTCCGGGAGGCCATTGGCACTTTCCCTGCGAATCGTCCGGAAATTGCCGAAGGCCGACCTCCACAGCCACATCGACGGCTCAGTCCCGTTTCGCGAACTCTCCAGGATAGCTCGCGAAAATCACAGGGAAATGAAGACACGCGGAGGGAACGTCCTTGGTAACGCGAACGCCTTCTTCGGTTTCGTGAGGGGCGAGGGATACCACACACTCCTCAGTGAGATAGTCGATCGCTTCTACCCCATCCTCGGTCTGATGCAGACTGAGGAGACGATTCGGGAGGTAGGGAGGACGTACGTGAAAGGGCTGAAAGAGGACGGAATCGTCTACGCCGAGGGAAGGTTCGCGCCACACTACCACACCGCGGAAGGGATGACCCAAGCAGATGTGATCGAGAGCATGCTGGAGGGGCTGAAGGCGGGTTGCGAAGAGACAGGCGTCCAAGCAAACCTGATTGTGGCGTTCGGAAGAGAGGCGGGAATCGGCCTAGCCGAGGAAGCCGTCTCGCAAGCCCTCAGGTATGAAGGGAGGGGTGTCGTCGGGATCGATATAGGGGGTAAGGAAGAGGGTAATCCACCCGAGAAATTTCAGAGTGCGTTCAAGTTAACCTTTGAGTCGAAGCTAAGGAGGACCGCTCATGCTGGTGAGGGCGCGGGGTCAGTGGATCAGAGCCTCCGAAACATTAGGAATTCCATAATCCTGCTGAGGGCTGATCGCATCGGTCACGCGGTGAATCTGGCAAACGACCGGGCGCTCATCAGCCTCGTCCTAGAAAGAGGAGTCGCCCTCGAGATGAACCCCGTCTCGAATCTTACACTGCACCACATCCATTCTCTAAGGGAACTCGGACTTGACCGCCTTATCTCCTCGGGGGTCGCCGTGAGCGTGAACTCCGACGACCCCGCTATTTGGCCCAACGGCTCTCTCTCGGAGAACTTCGTCGCAGTCTGCAGCGTCTACAACTTCGGCCTCGAAGAAGTGGACACGCTGATCTCCAACTCCTTCAGCGCGGCTTTCGCCTCTAACGAAGAAAAGGAGACCCTGAGGGAAGAGTACCGGAGAGCCCGTTCGCGCCTCAAATCTTAAATCTTGGCGTCGCGAATCCAAGGCATCCCGTATGTCTCTATCCGGAAAGCGGGTCGCGATGCTCGCCGAGAATCTGTTTGAGGACCTGGAGCTCTGGTATCCAGTCATCAGGATGCGAGAGGCCGGTGCGACGGTGGTCGTCGTCGGCTCCGGTTCCAGCGAGGTATACAGAGGGAAGCACGGGCTCGAGGTCAAGGTGGATACCTCCGCGGAGAAGGTCGAGGCGACTGCCTTCGATGCCGTAATTGTCCCGGGCGGCTACTGTCCCGACTATCTCCGAAGATACCCTTCCGTCCTGAAATTCGTGAGAGACGCCCATGACCGCGGAGAGGTGATCGGGGCGATCTGCCACGCGCCCTGGGTTCTCGTTTCAGCCGGACTCCTGAAAGGCAGAACCGTAACCTGCTTCAGGTCGATCAAGGACGATGTCGTCAACGCGGGGGCGCGCTACGTCGATAGAGAAGTTGTAAGGGACGGAAACATAATCACATCCCGCTTCCCCGACGACCTCCCTGCCTTCTGTCGGGAGATAATCACTGCGCTCGAGGAGATGAAGGTAGCTCCCCTGAAGGGAAGGGCACGCTAGCCTCTCTCTCCACCCAGGTTTGTACCATCTCTTTGGTCGGACTTCATTGAGCGCGCTCTGAATGGCTTATCTTCCGGTACTCCTGGGAGCCCTCGCTGCCTTCTCCTGGGGAACCTCGGACTACCTCTCCCGGAGCTCATCCCAGAAGGTTGGCCATTACAGAACGACCGTCTACATGCACGTCTTCAGCACGGCAACCCTCGTCCTCCTTTTGCCCCTCCTCCGCCCTGACTTCGGTATCTCCTTCGAACTGGTCCTCACCCTCGTCGCGGTCAGCTTCGTGAACTTCTTCGCGTTCATCTTCCTGTACCGAGGTTTCCATCGCGGGGTCGTCTCAGTGGTTGCACCCATCGCGTACTCCTATCCTATCATCACGACCATCTTCGCCGTGATATTCCTCGGCGTGATGCTTTCAGGACTCAGGACGCTCGCCCTCGCGGCGGTGATCCTCGGGGTGCTTCTCCTCTCAACACGGTTCTCCGAGCTCGGTAGATACCTGCGCGGAGAAGGTCTTGTCAAGGTCATGCCGGGCGTGGATTCAGCTGTCGTCGCGGCGGTCTCTTTCGGGAGTGCCTATGTCGTGCTCGGTTTCGTCACGCCTCTGGTCAGTTACGTCCTTCCCGTGCTCTTCCTGAGAGGACTCGGCAGCGTCTTCGGGTTCACGTTCGCACCCCTCCTGAAGCAGGACGTCAGGCCGAGGCGCGACATCATGACTCGGACGATATTGGTGATGGGAATCCTGGAGACTTTTGGGCTACTTTCGTTCAACCTTGGGATATCCTTCGGAAGCGGCAGCCTCCCGGTGGTGACCGCTCTCTCGGGAATGGGGGGAGCCTTCGCGACCACCTACGCGATGACTTTCTTGCGGGAGAAGCTGGAGCCGAATCAACTGGTCGGCATCTTACTCTCGATAGCAGGGGTATTCGCGCTGCTCTATCTCACCAGTTAGATGAGAGGAAAAATCCCGCATACGTTTATATCTTCTACTCGCTCTCGAGGCTCCTGAATGGCCTCGCTCTCCCAGGCAAAGACGCTTGGTGGGGTCGGCTCGATACTCGCGCTGCTTGGAATAGTTCCGTCTGTCGGACCGGTTCTCTCAATCGCAGGATTGATTATGTCACTCGTCGCCGTCAAATACGTCTCCGACATTCTCGGCGACAAGCGCATATTCAACAACATGATAATCTCTGTCATTCTAGCCATAGGCGGAATAGTCGTGCTTGTGGCATTCGTTTTTGCAGCCATCGCTCGTTTCATAGGAGTCGGGAACTTATTCGGCGCATCTCCATCCGTCCCTCCTACGATACCCCCTTCAGACATCATCAGCCTCATCGCTGGACTCGCGATCGGACTTTTGGCTGCCTGGGTCTTGATCATTGTGTCCGCCGTATTCCTCAGGATGAGCTACAAGTCGATCTCTGCGAGACTCAACGTGGGACTGTTCAGCACCGCCGCCTTGCTCTACCTGATCGGAGCAGCGCTTACGATCATACTGATCGGGTTTGTGCTAATCTTTGTCGCGCAGATCTTGTTGGTCGTCGCATTCTTCTCGCTCCCAGATAAGCCACCGATGCCTCCTTCGGGGACGGCGCCCGCTTCCATGACCACGACCGGCTAGACCAAGACCGAGCGGCTCTTCCTAGTTGGATTATTTTCAAGCCGTACAGGAAGGAAAGACGAGAGTTCAGCGCGCGATAAAGCTGCTCCAGGAGGTGGCGGGGCCGTCCTATCCCGTCCTCTTCATAAAAACGGGGAGAACCGATTGGACTCCCGTCAGTGAGGAGAACCTCTACTCGATAATTGACGGGAAGAACAACACCGCTGCAGTGGTGATCTGCGACTCAGACGGCAACACGAAGGCGATGTCGACTTGGCTCTCCAGAGAAGATGCGGCGAAGTCCGCCTCTCTCCTCCAATCGAGGGGGATAGACATGTTCAGGGGCGATGTGAAACTTCCAATCTGAGGGCCGAGCGTTTATTAACCAGGACCCCCTCTCCAAAATCCCGGCTCAGCACGGTAAGAAGCCGTCGGGTCTGCGGCCCTCAGACAGTCTGGAAGCGCGCAGACAAAGCGCTGTGCGGTTGGGTAAAATAGAGAGTAACAAATTGGCAAGATGTGGAGTCTGCAAAGGGCACGCGGTGACTACCTGCTCAGAGTGTGGACTGAACATCTGCATGTCGCACTCAACCACGATGTTCGATGAAGATTACGAGACCGTGAAGTATACCCGCCTGTTATTCTTTCCCTTGTTTTCCACGCTGTTGCCGACTACCCTGCGGATTTCCTTGGTATTCCTGACGTGAACTCCCCCGTCCGCCTGGGTATCAACGTCCCCAATCTGGACTATCCTCAGAGTGTCCAGAGTCGGCGGCATGGCATTCGCAAGCTTGACCAGCCCTGGCATCTTGAGAGCTTCCTCCCTCTTCATGAAGAAGGTCGTAACTTCAACGCCCCGCCTGACAACTTCATTCGCCGCTTCGATGTACCGGTCAAACTGTGACCGGTCGAACTGCTCGAGGCTAAGGTCTAGCCTCGATTCTTCGGGAGTTATCTGGTTCCCGGTGATGAGGGCCCCCGTTTCTCTGTTGACGATGGCACTCAAGATGTGGGCGGTGGTGTGCATCTTCATGATCCTGTACCTTTTCTCCCAATCGAGAATGCCTCGTACCGAGTCGCCCACATTGAAGGAGGGCGGCTGGTCCAAGACGTGAAAGATTTCCTCGCCCTCCTTCAAGACTTCCAGGACTCTGCCTCCCCCGAGCTTTCCCGTGTCAGAGACGAGTCCACCCCCTTTCGGGTTGAACGCGGTCTGGTCGAGCACGACTTTGTTTCCATCGACGGAGAGAACCTGCCCTTCGAAGGATGATTTGTACGCGTCCTCCCAGAACAGCTTGAGCGTCATCGACCGCCGTGTCCCATCTGAGACTATATGATTTTTCAGTCAGTAGCTCGTAATCTTTGTCTGGGTGAGCTCTCTCGAGATCAGGACGCTCGAGGCGACCCACTTCTCCCGCGGGATCTTCATCTTGCCGAGGGCGAACCACAAGGCTCCCTTGAACGTGTCAAAAGCCCTGAACCTCTGCTTCATCAGCGTCCTTATGCTCTCTCTCACGTTCCA